>NZ_MUFO01000010.1:0-75840 GCF_001995345.1 Salinivibrio sp. IB872
TAGCGTTAGTGGTGAGCTATCTAAGAAAATGTGGCTTTAACATGGCGGATATAAGGCAAATACTGGCTTCTATCCGCCAATTTAGGCGTTGGTCGGTAACGACCACTCTCTAACAAAAAATATCGCGATCGCGGCCTACGGCCGCTTATCAAAAAGAACCCCGCCTAAAAAGGCGGGGTTCGTCAGCAATCTGAGGCGTCTCTCGACGCCTTTTTTATTCACTCGTTTTAGTGTGCGATTCGCCGCGCAGGGCTCATACGTCAGAGGCTGTATCGTTTTTGGCTTTGCGGCTGAAAAAGCCCAGCTTATGACCCACCCAAAACGCCAATACCATAGCAACCAAAATCGAGAAGAAGTTACCGCCCAATTCTGGCATTTGCATACGCATGAACGCAGAGTACCCAAACGCACCCACTAAGAAACACGCAAACGCGATCAGCGGTGTGCCTTCAGTGAGGGGTTGGCGTTCATGCAATTGGTAACAAGCATGTACGGCCAGCACAAACGCTAGAATGGGGAAAATAGAAAACGCCACACCACCGACAAATAGCGTGGCGAGAGTGGCACTGCCACAGATACCTGTGATCAACGACAGTACTAAGAATTTACGCTCAGATTTAACTTGCTCATGTTCCATGTTTTCACCTGTTATGACAGCTTTTTCTGTAATGCCCGCCGCTCACGATCTTTACGATACCAGTAAGCTCCCTTGGCTATCATGCGCAATTGTATCACCATTCGCTCGGCCAATTCTGCCCGTGAATGTGTATCAAGATCTAACGCTTCCGCGCCGGAGTTGAATACCAAGATCACGCAGGCTTCAGCCTGATTGTACGCTTCTTCATAGGTGAGCTGCGTGCGAGACTGCAAATACTCGGTCAATTCTGCGACAAAGTGCTGAATTTCTCGTGCTACAGCCGCACGGAACGCCGCTGAGGTCCCTGAACGTTCGCGAAGCAGCAAGCGAAAAACGTTGGGGCTGCTTTCAACAAATTCCATAAAGGTTTCGACCGAGGTACGCACCACACTACCTTCTGCGGCAATACGCTGACGGGCTTGACGCATCAGCTGACGAAGCAGGAGCCCCCCCTCATCGACCATGGTTAATCCCAACTCATCCATGTCTTTAAAGTGGCGATAAAATGAGGTTGGCGCAATGCCTGCTTCACGCGCGACTTCTCGCAAACTCAAGCTTGAGAAGCTTCGCTCCGCACTCAATTGGCTAAAGGCCGCATCAATCAATGAGCGACGCGTCTTTTCTTTTTGTTCTGCTCGAATACCCATCACACTCAACCTGCCGTCATCATGGCGACACTATACGCATTTTTACGTCCTAAATCAGCCAAACACCCTCTTGAACAGCGCCTTGCGTTTTCCACGCGAACGTCCAGATCATGCAGGAAAGTTAACCTTACTGCCAATAAGCGTTAAACTGGTCATAAATGGATGTTGCAATAATGAAAATAAGGTTTGAATCCTATGAGCAAGTCGAATCCTCGCCCTGTTGATCATTTTGATGCGATCGTAATAGGGAGTGGCCCAGGCGGCGAAGGCGCGGCAATGGGGCTAACCAAGGCGGGCAAGCGCGTGGCCGTGATAGAACGCGAAAGCACTGTCGGTGGTGGCTGTACCCACTGGGGCACCATTCCTTCCAAAGCACTGCGCCACACCGTTAGTCGGATTATTGAATTTAATCAAAGCCCGATCTACACCCAGAACACCAAAAGTATTCACAGCACCTTCTCTCAAATCCTGAGCCATGCCGATTCCGTGATCGGCAAACAAACGCGCCTTCGTCAGGGTTTTTACGATCGCAATCAGTGCACGCTGCTCCATGGAATGGCGGAATTTGTTGACGCACATACTTTAGCCGTTCGCCACCCTGACGGCAGCAAAGAGCATTACACTGCCGATCATTTTGTGATTGCGACCGGCTCACGCCCTTATCAACCAGCCGATGTCGATTTTAGCCACGCACGTATTTACGACAGTGATTCAATTCTGTCACTCAAGCATGATCCGCGCCATGTGATTATTTATGGCGCAGGTGTCATTGGTAGCGAATATGCGTCTATTTTTCGCGGGCTTGGCGTCAAAGTCGACTTAATCAATACCCGTGATCGCTTGTTGTCATTCTTGGATAACGAAATTTCCGATGCCCTGTCATACCATTTCTGGAATAGCGGGGTCCTGATCCGCAATGATGAAACCTATGAGCGCATTGAGGGCACAGATGACGGGGTCATTGTCCATCTTGCCTCAGGTAAAAAAATGAAAGCCGACTGCCTGCTCTATGCCAACGGTCGCACCGGTAACACAGATAAGTTGAATCTTGGTGCGGTGGGACTGACGCCCGACTCTCGCGGCCAGTTGAGCGTCGACGACAATTACTCGACCGAGGTTGACCATATTTATGCGGTTGGGGATGTGATTGGCTATCCAAGTTTGGCCAGCGCGGCCTATGATCAGGGACGGGTCGTCGCAGAAGCAATTAGCCAAGGCAATGCCAATGCACGCCTCATTGAACATATTCCCACCGGCATTTATACCATCCCAGAAATCAGTTCTGTGGGGAAAACGGAGCAAGAGCTCACGGCAGAGAAAGTCCCGTATGAAGTCGGGCGTTCTCAATTTAAACATCTCGCTCGCGCCCAAATTGCCGGGATGGATATTGGCAGTTTAAAGATCCTCTTTCATCGCGATACCCGTGAGATTTTGGGGATCCACTGCTTTGGTGAGCGAGCCTCAGAGATCATTCACATCGGCCAAGCGATTTTTGAGCAAAAAGGCGCCGGTAATACCATCGACTATTTCGTCAACACGACCTTTAACTACCCGACCATGGCCGAAGCGTACCGCGTTGCTGCACTCAACGGCTTAAATCGCTTGTTCTAAGCGGTACCAATCGCTATCTCTTACCAAAAAACGGCACCTGACGGTGCCGTTTCGCGCGACTGTTACGATGCACGCAATATCGAAGACCAAGCGAGCGATTCATCACCCAGTACAATAAAGTTGGGGTTTTGCAACGAGTCACGCTCGTTATATGACAAGGGGTCCAACTCGGTACTTAAAATCCGCCCCCCTGCTTGTTCGACAATGCATTGGGTGGCTGCCGTATCCCACTCCCCAGTCGGACCTAGACGCAAATAACAATCTACCGCGCCTTCAGCAACCAAACACGCTTTCAATGCTGCGGACCCTAGTGGGACCAAATCATAGTTGATCTCAGGGGCGAGCTTTTCTGTCACGGCATGAATATCTTGACGGCGGCTAATGGCAATCGAGAGTGAGGTGATGGCCTCTTCTCGCTTCATTGTCGAGATGCGATGCATTTCGCCATCGGGGGTAATTTTCCACGCCCCTTTTTCTTGGCACGCATAATAAGTCACACCCGAGACAGGGGCATAGACCACTCCCATCACCGGATGGTTATTTTCCACCAGCGCAATAATGGTGGCAAAATCGCCACTCCCGGCAATAAACTCTTGGGTGCCATCCAATGGGTCAATCAACCAGTAACGCTGCCATTGCTGACGATCACTGAGCGGCACACCACAATCTTCTTCCGATAACACCGGAATATCCGGGGTTAACGCCGTCAGTTTCTCGGTGATCAGTTTGTGTGCAGCAAGATCCGCGCTGGTGACGGGGGTTTCATCGCTTTTGGTAATTTCTTCAAAATCACCGTCTTGGTAAATATCGAGAATCACTTGTCCCGCTGCGCGGGTAATTTCAATCACATCGGGCAACAACTCAGGCAGTGGCATGCCTCACCTCTCAGATTGTAAGTACTTCAGCGCCATCATTAGTGCGGTGATACTGCGCGCTTCACAGAAATCGCCGTGGGTCAGCAACTCCTCCGCTTGAGCTAATGGCCAACGGATCACCTCAAGTGGTTCGGGTTCATCCCCTTCCAAGGTTTCAGGATACAAATCACGTGCCAACATCAGTGTCATACGGCTTGAGAAGTACGACGGAGCCAGTACGACCTCCTTGAGTGGAATAAGCTCGCGGGCGCCCAAGCCTATTTCTTCTTTCAGTTCACGCACCGCTGCCTGCTCTGGCACTTCCCCTTTATCAATTAAGCCTTTTGGAAAGCCTAGCTCATATCTCTCCGTGCCAGCTGCATATTCTCGCACCAGCAACAAATCCCCCTGTTCGGTCAGCGGCACCATCATGACCGCATTACGGCCCGAAGGCTTCATGCGTTCATAGGTGCGATTTACGCCGTTACTAAACTGGAGATCGAGCGATTCCACCTTAAATAAACGAGAAGCGGCAACCACTTGCTTAGACAGGATCTGGGGAGGTTTTCGCTGCGTCATATCCTATTTGCACCCTTTACTGATAAGCCTAACAGGCTTGATTAGCCTCGAAAAGAAAAGCGATAGCGCCCTTGTTGATCCGGCGCACCCAGCCAAGCAAGTGGCTCTTTCATTGGCGGTGGGAACGCGGCTTCCGGCTTGAGCCATCCCGAAACAGAGTATCGCCCCGACGGTGTGATTGACAATGAAAACTTATTACTCAGCGAGGAAGACGCGCCTTGGCCTTCGGCGAGAATACCTTGCTGCTCACAACGGAGTGTGGCACTGGCTGGGATATCTGCTAAACGCCCCATTGGCAAGCGTAATGCGGCTTGTTGCCACTGCAGCTGACCATCGAGTCGCTGACAGCCCGCCTCGGTAAAGGCCAGATCGCGTAATACCAGATCCACATGGCCTTCAATCGCCACATTGGCAGGGAGTGCCACAGAACTGGCAAGCAACTGGGCCGGTGCTGACACCAGCGCACGGGATAAAGAAACTGCATGACCATCAAAGCCCACGGTTGCTTTCCCTTTCACCCCATCTGAGCTGCGAAGACGAATATCCGCTTCTAACGTTGCCGCAGTAAATAAACGGTGTACTTGAAGATCCCAACGAAGTGGACCGACGGTGTAATCTTGCCAGCGTATTTGCGCAATGCGTCCTTTCCACACTGTCCCCTCAATCGCGCCCACCTTAAGTTCAGGCGGCAAGGGGGCCAGACGCAATAGCGATGCGGGTGCGTGGATCACGACGCTGAGTACAAAAACCAGCGTACAAGCTAAACCCAAGACTATTTTTTTCTTCATGACTATCGTTCTAATTGCAGGCGATTAACCTTCACAACCCCAGCGTTATCTGTCATTTCCGTATCAAGACGCACGACCTGAATACCATGTAAGCGAGCGAGTTGGTCGAGCCAACGCAAAAGTTGGTTAAATGGCAAGGGCTCGACACCCAATTGGACACTCGCCTCACCGGGCTGCAAGCGAGTAATGGTGACACTAAACTCCCCTGCGCTGGCCGCCACCACTTGGTTTAATGGCTGATTACTGCTGGTTGGTGCGCGACTGCTTGCACCTGACTTTGCGCGCAACTGAACAATTTGCTGATGCTTTTGCTGTACATCACTCAGCAAACGTCGCTCACTAGCAAGCGCTTCTCGCGCATTGTTCGCCTCGGCTTGAATCGGCGCAATGATCCCCCAGTACAAGACACTGAGTAGCATCACCAGTGCAGCCACCATCAATAAACGCTGCTCACGTTCACTGAGCGATTGCCAGCGTGCTTTTAACTGACTCATCATGATTCGGTCCTCAAGGTAAACTCACCACTTACGCTGTCACCATTACGGTTGAGCTGCCCAAGCTCGGTCGTATAGTGTTCGCTCAGCAGGCCGCGTAGTCGCTCAAACTGGGCAAAATCGCTGCCGGAGGCTCGGATCACTAAGACTTCACGTGCTGCTTGATAACGTAACGCTTGCAGGTGAATACCGGGCGTTTTTTCTAGCATCGGCGCTAATTTCGCTAACCAAGGCAAAAGCGCAGCATTGTGCTGCTGTCCTTCAAGACGCGCAATTTCCGCATCCATCTGGCGAACCATGTACGATTGCGTCGGAATGCGCTGATACTGTGGCAACGTCTGGCGAAAGACAGACTCGCTCTGTGCACGTAGCGCTTCAGCCTGCTGTTGGGTATCACGAATCGTCAGCCATTGTTCAACGCCCAATAAGGCGCTAATGGCTAACACTAAACAGGCGGCAGGTAATAAAGGCTTGAGCGTTTGCTTAGTCTGGCTTTGTGGCCGATAAGGCCCAGTTAGCAAGTTCGCAGACAGAGCATGACTTTGTGTCGCCAACAGCCCTATCACAGTGTCACAGGGATGCCACTTAGCCTCCGCCTCATCCAGTCCACTGACTGGCCAATCAAGGTCAAGATGGGACGGGCAATATCCATGTAAGGTGAGTGACGGGGCCTTGTCCTCGTCATCCGCATCCACCGGATCCTGTTCTAGCGCCTTTTGTTGTTGAGCTCGCCACGCGTTCGCCCAGAAACGAAGCCAGTCACGCGATCCCACCACACCTTGACTGTCATGATGCCGACACAGCCATTGCTCACCCAGTGGCGCAACCGTCAAATGGTTTGTTTGCCACGGTAAACACAGCACATCGGGTAGCCATTGCCGCGCATGGATATCTGCATCCGCCAGCGCTTGCTGCCAGGCTTGCATTTTGTCGTGTGCTACCACCGCCACGTGGGCAAGACTGCCCGAGACACTCAAAATACTGACGTGTACCCTGTCCACATCATCGGCCAATGCCTCTTCAAGTAAGTAAGGCACCACTTTATCGCGCTGACGCCGAGAGCCGGGCGGCAAGGTCACCGACCTGAGGGTCACCCAAGTGCTATCCACTAAGATCACCACACGCCGCGTTTGTGCTTGCTCCGTCAAGGCTGACAGATGCTCGCATTCACCGGTCGCGGTGACCTGATTGTCACTCACACGCACCTGGGCCCAAAAGATCGGCTGGCTGGCATCACTGATCCTTATTATCAGTCGCTCGCTCACGCATTCCTCCAAAGCGACGACGCACCACGGTTGTGGTGCCATCGTCTTGATAGTGCAATAACGCCTGAATGTGACGTTGGGCAGACGCCACGGTCACATCGGCCTGTAATAAAAAAAACTCGCTGGTCACCGTGAGATGTGGGATCACCTGCTCACGGGCTTTGTCATCGAATTCACTCAGGTTTAACACCGCCATAAAGGCGTCGACATTTTTCCACCCAGCATCAGGGCGCTGTGCAATCACCTGTTTGGCTTGTTCTATCGACAGCGCAGGGGTGAACAGCGCCGCCAGCAAAGGCGCCTGCTTATCCGTCAGTGTATTGACATTGATTTTCAGCTCCGCACTGGGAATCGCACAAACCTGAGCGGATAAACGCTGAAAGACCTGTGCATTGACTCCTTTGACCGCACGCCACTCGCTACGGTCGGCTAGCACGGCATCCGCCGTCACATAGGGAGGACGTAAACTCTCATAGTGGGCATCTTCGGCCCCGAGCGACTGATCCAGTTGATTGTTTTCATCGACAAAGTCTCGCGTAGATTGGGCAATCACATCCGCTTGGTACTCATCATCGACCCCACTGCCGACCAAGGCTCTGAGTACCGTCACTTCATAGGGCACCGCACTGCCTAGGGTCGCGCCACGCAGCTGCAAACTATTCAAATTAAAGCAGGCTTGTGCATCTCGTAAGTGACCACTTACTGTGCCACCTTCTAGCGGAAAGCTGCGCTCTTTCTCGGCCCAACTTTGACTTAAATTCACCGTGTCACTGCCAGATAAACTGTCTCGCAGCACCGCTGCGGCAAGCCCTTCGACGGCCATGCCGTACCAATAGGCTTGCTGAAAATGAAGCTGATTTTCCGCGCGGTTGTAATTAGTAAATAACCGCGATGCCATGCTACCGGCTATCGCTGTCATCAACGCCATAATCAACATCACGACCAATAACGCTGTACCGCGTTGACGACTCATTCTGCCTCCCGCTGTAGCGCTGCAGGCAGCGTTTGCCCGGCCAATAAATAAGTCCGTACTAACTGACCATAGCGAGGATGGGTAAAACGCAGTTGAATGGCATCGGGCAATGCGTGAGGGGTATCAAAGCTGCTCTGCCAACTTCCCTTCACATTAAAGCGGAAGGTGAGATCATCAATATCGTCCAGCAATGTCATCACCGCCGGTTGTTCACCGGCAGCCTGATCCGGATAGCGCCAACGTAACCGCTCCAACTTACCATCTCGCTGGCGATAACCCACCGCCACCACTTCGCTACGCGGAAAACGATACTGGGGATTAATCCAACCGGTACGGGTAAAGCGCACGCCCATGGCATCCCCGCCCAGCACCTCTTTGCCTGCAGTTAGTAATTGCTCACTGGGGGCTTGGCCATCCATACGCTGGCGTCGCGCGGCCATTTGGCGAAAATCACTGTCCATGATCACCAGTGCACGCTGTAATTGTTGCAACGTTTCTCCCACTTGGCGCGATTGCTCGTCACTGCGCTGCACCGTCTGTAGCACTTGATACGCAGTCAGGCTAATGCTGGCGAAGACCACCAGCGCCAGCAACACTTCCAGTAAGGTAAACCCCTTTTCAGCGCGTGGCGACATAGGTCCTCACGGTTACCAGTGGATTGTCTGTCGATTCTGCTGCTGCAACGGCGAGATCCACCGCTCGCAGTGGTCCCGTGTTAGTCGCAATCGGCGTCAACTGCCACTGCCAGCGCTGCCCGGCCATCTCCGTGGTGCCTTGGGTGGCTTTGTCCGGCACCTTGCCGCTCAGCACTACCTCAGCCAACTGATTGTCAGCCACCATCGCCGCCAAGGTTTTTTGCTCCAGGCGACTTAGTGAGCGGGTATGCTGCCCAGTGGCTTTCATCACACTGAGCGCGGCAACCGCAAAAATGGCCACTGCWACCAGCACTTCCAGTAACGTCATCCCATGTTGGGTCTTAGGCATCATCCATCCTCCTCGGCCCGCTGCCAGCGAAATTGCGCCAGTTCATTGGCCTTTAATTGCCACATGGCACGACCGTCGGTTTCGATGGTGAGCGTAAAGGGAGTGATTTCGCCATTCGGTAATAGCCAAATCTGAGGGGGCGCCACAGCGGTTTCACCGTCTTCTTCAAACATGTTTTCGAACAGCGGTTTGTCTTCAAATAACCGGTCCTGCTGCTGCCAACCAAAGCCATCCATACTTAACGCAAAGCGGCTTTGTTCAGGCAAGGTCCCTTGGGTTGCCCAACGATCGCTGCTCACCGTTTGCCAGTTTTCTTCGCCTAACTTCAGCAATTGATAATCATGGTTGTTGATCCGCACCCCGTAAGTCTGCCCTTCCAGCCAACTTTGCTCTGCCCATAACTTAATGCGCTGATACAAAGCTTGGCCGGCTTGCTCGGTCCGGGTGTCAACAGGCTCAGGCCACACCATCACCACGCCTGAGGCGCTGACGGCAATAATCACCACCACCAACAGGATTTCGAGTAACGTGAAGCCCGCCGCCTGACGCATGTTATTGCAGCTCGTTCAGGTTCCAGTTACCAATGTCTTGGTTGACCCCTTCACCGCCTTCTTGCCCATCCGCGCCTAGCGAGAACACATCAATCACACCATGCTCACCTGGGCTCACATAGCGATAGTCATTGTTCCAAGGGTCTTTAGGCAAACGCTTGATATAACCTTGTGCCGGATAGTTACGTGGCACGGGTTCACTTTGTGGCTTGGTCACAAGTGCATCAAGTCCTTGGTCGGTGGTGGGGTACTGGTTATTGTCCAGTTTGTACATATCCAGCGCATTTTCGAGCGCGCTGACATCTGCGATCGCCTTTTTCACTGCTGCTTTATCTTTGTTGCCCAATAAGTTCGGGGCGACAAAGCTGGCTAGCAAACCAATGATGACCACCACGACCATCACCTCGAGAAGCGTAAAACCTTGTTGACGACGCATCTTGTTCTCCTTGTTTATTATCATAAAATCACAACCCCACCATGTTGTTCATGGCAATAATTGGCATCAAAGTGGCGACGACAATAAAGAGCACCAGACCTGCCATGAGCACGATCATCAGCGGCCCAAACACACCTAATGCCACGTTCACCTGCGCCTCAAAATCTTTATCTTGGTTGTCCGCCGCCCGTGTGAGCATGGGTTCAAGTTCCCCACTGCGTTCACCGCTGGCAATCATATGCAACATCATGGGCGGAAAAAGCCCAGATTGATCCAGTGCCACTCGCAAGCTGGCACCTTCTCGCACCTTATCCGCGGCCTCGAGCACTCGGGTACGCACATACTGGTTGGTAATCACCTGTGCGGCGACCTTCATGCCATCCAAAAGCGGGATCGCACTGGCAGTACAAATAGCGAGTGTGCGTGCAAAGCGCGATGTGTTGAGGCCTCGTGCAACGCGCCCCAAGACCGGTAACGACAACTTTTGTTTGTCCCACGCCAATCGCCGTTGCTTGTCCTTCAGCAATGTGCGTATTCCCGCACTGAGTAAGACAAGGCCACCTACGACCCAAATTCCCCATTGGGTAATAAAATCACTGGCGTTGAGAAGAAACTGGGTCGACGCGGGTAAGGATTGACCGGTTTGCACAAACTGGCCAACGATGTCAGGCACCACGGTCGCCAACAAAAAGGCGACAATCACCACAGAGAAAAACGTCAAAATGGCGGGATAAAGCATCGCTTGTAGTAGGGTTGATTGAATGCGCTGACGATTTTCCACATAGTCCGCCAATCGCTCCAGCACCGTGCCCAAATGACCGGCTTTTTCGCCCGCCGCAATCATGGCACGGTACAGTTCATCAAACACTTGCGGATAATCGGCGAGCGCACCAGCAAGGGTATAGCCTTCCATCACCCGCGCGCGCACACTGGTCATCATACTGCCAATACGCGGCTTCTCGGCTTGCTCCGCCACCGCCCGTAAGCACTCTTCCAGTGGTATCGCAGCCTCAATCAAGGTCGCCAATTGACGCGTGATCAACGACAGCTCTTGGGTGCTAATACCGCGATTACGTGATGAAAACAAAGGCCGCGACGTCTCGGTCTTTTGCTGGCTACGCTTGCGTGTGGTCGCGTTGACCACCAATGGCGTCAGCCCTTTGTCACGGAGCTGCTGGCGTGCCTGTCGAGGCGTATCAGCTTCAATCACACCTTTGCGTTTACGCCCACGCGCATCTAAAGCTTGGTAATCAAACGCCGCCATCAGGTCTCCTTGGTGACTCGCATCACTTCTTCAAGCGTGGTTTTCCCTTGTAGCACTTTGGCCAGTCCGTCGTAGCGGATACTCGGACTCTGTGCGCGCACCGCTTGTTCAATCGCATGCTCACCCGCATCGTGATGAATCAGTGCTTGCACCTTCTCGTCGACCGTCAGCAGTTCATGAATACCGGTTCGACCTTTGTAGCCTTTGTGGTGGCAACGCGAACAGCCCCCCGCTTTATACAAGGTGACAGCATCACCAGGCTGGGCCAGTCCCACTCCCACAAACAATTGCTGCTGGCTGGCATCGGCTTGATAAGGAACGCGGCAATCGCTGCAAAGGGTGCGAACCAAGCGCTGCGCCAGCACGCCAAGCAAGGATGAGGAGAGCAAAAAGGGCTCGATCCCCATATCGCGTAAACGCGTCACCGCACCAATGGCAGTATTGGTGTGCAAAGTCGACATCACCAAGTGGCCGGTTAGTGAGGCTTGCACCGCGATTTGTGCGGTTTCTAAGTCACGGATTTCCCCCACCATCACCACGTCAGGATCTTGACGCAGCATGGCACGCAACCCCCGCGCAAAGGTCATATCGACCTTAGGGTTGACTTGGGTCTGCCCGATACCAGGGAGATCAAATTCGATCGGATCTTCTACGGTGAGAATATTGCGATCTTCACTGTTAATGGTTTGTAAGCCCGCATACAGCGTGGTCGATTTACCCGAGCCCGTTGGGCCCGTGACCAGTAAGATCCCATGCGGTTTATGAATAAGATGACGGAAGTTCTCGTGCAACTCAGGCACCATCCCCAACTGAGCCAAGTCGAGTTGTACCGCGTTTTTATCGAGCAAACGCATCACCACACGTTCACCGTGAGAGGACGGCATAGTCGATACCCGCACATCGACGGCGCGGCCACCGATACGTACCGAGATACGTCCATCTTGTGGCACCCGCTTTTCAGCAATATCGAGTTTGGCCATCACTTTGACGCGTGACACCAACAAGGGGGCTAACTTTCGGCTCGGCGATAAGACTTCGCGCAACACCCCGTCGACACGGAAGCGAATCGACAAGGCATGCTCAAAGGTTTCGATATGGATATCAGAGGCGCTCTCTTTGATCGCTTCCCCCAACATAGCGTTGATCAGCTTGATGATGGGGGCATCGTCCTCGGACTCAAGCAAATCCTCGCTCTGCGGCAACTCTTCGGCCAATGAGAAGAAGTCATCACTGTCTGCGTCGGCGCCAATGTCAGCCATCAGCTGCTGCGCATCCGCGCTGTCTCGCTGATAAAGCACCGTCAGTTGCTGCTCAAAATAGGCCTCATCCACGGTTTCTGGCACTAAGCGCGCGCCCCATAACCGTTGCACTTCAACCAAGGTCTCAGGAGCCACCGACGGTAAACACAATAACCGAGCCTGCGACGCATTGGACTGAATTAACACCCCATGACGACGCGCAAAACCAAACGGTAACTGCCATTTACTCTCTGGCTCGTTCGCGAGTGCGACCGTTCGATCCGTCATTCTGCCAGCTCCGCTTGTAATGCACGCACTTCGGCCGGCATCACCGCATCACTTTTATAATCAGGCAACACAGGCTTTTTCGCATCTGGCATCAATTTGACCCCATCTTGTGCACGCAGCAGTTGTTCGGCACGAATGTAATTATATTTACGCTGTGTCACACCATCTGCGGTTAAGCCGGTACGAATAATGGTGGGCTTGATAAACAGCATCAGGTTTTTCTTTTCTGTCCCCGTAGAAGTGGATTTGAACAGATGACCCAGCACCGGAATATCTCCCAATAAAGGCACTTTGGACTCACTTTCTACAGTACGCTCATCAATCAAACCGCTGAGCACAATCATTTGCTGATCACCCACCATCACTGACGTGTTTAATTGGCGTTTACCAAAGCGCACATCCACGGCGCCACTGGCCCCCAAGACATTTGACACCTCTTGCTCAATATCCAAGAGAACCGCAGAACCTTCATTGATTTGTGGGGTAACTTTTAGCTTGATACCCACATCTTTACGCTCGACGGTTTGGAACGGGTTATCGTTATTCGAACCGGTCCGTGAACCGGTAATCACAGGGACTTCCTCACCGACAATAAACGACGCTTCTTGATTATCCAGCACCATCAGGTTGGGTGAAGAAAGGATATTGGATTCGTTATTCGAGGCTACCGCAGTCACCAACGCGGTCCAATCCCCCATAATGACCCCGGCGGCAATACCATTTAATCCACCTAAAACTTCATTGAGCGCGGAGTAATCACCTGACTCTTTGATTTCAACAGTTTTTTCTTCACCGTCAATGATCCGCGTTTCGGTACGTGTCCTGTCTTTGGTCGCCTCTAATCCACCGAGATAACTCGATACACCAACTCCTGTATTGGTGAACTGAATGCCACCATTTTCAAGCGAGCCCCACTGCACACCTAAATTGGCGCCATCGGACTCTGACATCTCTACGATTAGTGCTTCAATCAGTACTTGCGCACGACGAATATCCAGCTGAGAGATCACACTTTCTAAGGTTTTGAGGATATCAGGCGGCGCAGTGATCACCAACGAGTTGGTGCCTTGGTGCGAAGAAATTTGTACCGCTTGCTTTTGGGCACCCGGTTTACTCTTCTCTTCTTTTTCTTTCAGTAAGTTATCTGATACACCTTGGAGAACATCTACCACATCTTCCGCTTTGGCATAGCGCAGGTAAATGACTCGGCTGTTACCTGTGGTCGCCATTTCCTGATCAAGCTGTCTGATCAGCTTTTTCACCCGTTCGCGTACTTTAGGTTCACCTGAGACCAAAACGGCGTTTAAGCGCTCATCAGCGACAAAGCGTGGTTTAAGGAGATCGGGGGCATTATTGGCGTTGTCTCGCTCGTTTAACGCTTCAACAATCCGTACCATTTCTGCGGCAGACGCGTGATCTAAACGCACTACTTCCACCTCTTTATCGCCGGCTTGGTCCACACGACGGATAATATCGGTCAAGCGATTCACGACCGCTGCACGCCCAGTAATCATGATCACATTAGCCGGATCGTAGTGGACTACGTTACCCGCTCCCGCATTGTTAATCAGCTGGCGCAACAAAGGGGATAGCTCACGTACCGACACATTTTTTACCGCGACTACGCGAGTGACAACTTCATCCCCCACCACACTATCGTCTTCACCGACCACAGGTACCGGTGAGGTTTTGGCATCTTTGTCGCGGACCACTTTAACGACACCATTTTCCATCTCGACCACGGCAAAGCCATACACTTCGAGTACGTTTAAGAAAAACTGATAGTACTGTTCATCGGTCAGGGTATCGTAACTCCGGACATTGATGGTGCCACGAACCGAGGGATCAACAATGATGGTTTTTTCGAGATTACGGCCAACGATCTCAATAAATTCCTGAATATCTGTGCCCTTAAAAGAGGCACTAAACTCAGCGGCGCCGGCTGGGATACCAGAAAAGAGAAGGCTCGCGGCCATCAGATAGGGGATCAGTCGTTGTTTTCCCTTCACGTCACACTCCTACGGCCGCTGACGGCGAATGCTGTGGATTAAAATTGAATCGAGATTTCATGTTGTTGTCCTTGTCGCTCGATAACCAAGTCAAGCGATCCCTGTTGTTGAATGCGTCCTAGAATATCAGGCAGTGCTGCGGACTGACTTAACGTCAAGCCATTGATAGCGACAGCAATATCCCCTGCCTGTAAGCCGGATTGCTCAAAAAAGATTGGATTGCGTCCCGGAGTGAGGCGAAAGCCCTTTATTTGATCGCCTTCGCGCACTTGTGACAGCTGCACAAAGTCAAATAAGCGTTGCGGGTTCTGACTAAGCTGCTGCGCTAAGTCGGCAGGCCAGTCAGGGCTGGTCTGCCGCTTGGTCGCCATCGACTTTGGGGGCGTCGACGCATCAGTAGGGGAGGAAAAAACGGTCTGCGGTGTACTATCTGCATCGACCCCTGGCATAAGGAGCGCTTCGCGTCTTGACCCTTGGCGTAATATCACCCGATCGGATAAGACTTGATCGACACTGACTTGGGTCCCTTTCACCTGCTCACCCACACCGTAAGTCACTTGACGGCCGCCGTTCGCGATCACGGCCAATGCACGCTTAGGATCGTTACTGGCCACCACGCCAACCAAAGTTAGGCGTAGCCGGGTTTCGGGGACATTGGTCACCGCATGTTGCGTGGGTTGGGCGGCCGCTTGGTAACGCCCAAACAATTGGGCATTAACGATAGGTGCCAACGAAAAAGGATCCGTCGCAGCGCGAGAGGACGACGCCGACTGGCTTGCTACAGGCAATACAGGTGCGGGTGCAGGCGCATAAAACGCCCACACCATTCGCCCAGCCAACCATGCCAGAACGAGGAACAGTAAAATGTTTAGCCACGTCGCAAGTCGTGCCACCTGCTGCGGTGACACAGTGAACGTGCCATGCTGGCGTCCTGCCTTACGCATCATCCCTTCCAAACCAAATTGAGTCACCGAGTGTCCATTGATGGCTTTTTTTACCATCAAGTTCCATCATTAGATTACGAAAAGCTGGGCATACTAGCAAAAACACGATGTGATATTGAGATAATTTTCATTTTTGTCGTAATCCCACATCCTAACCAAGCCAGCACATTTAGGTCAGATTGTACCTCGACGCTGTGATACTGCTCTAAAGGAATTTTTGTGCTAATGTCGCCCATCCGGATTGCGCAGGAGTTGAGTCATGAAAACACACGCATCGGCGCCCTTGACGGCAGTCAGGCTAGACAAGTGGCTATGGGCCGCTCGGTTCTACAAAACACGGTCAATCGCACGCAACATGATTGACGGCGGCAAGGTGCATTATAATGGCCAGCGCGCCAAACCTAGCAAAATGGTTGAAGTAGGTGCTGAGATCCGACTTCGGCAAGGACACGAAGAAAAAACCATTACTGTATTAGAATTATCAGAGCAGCGTCAGGGTGCGCCGATTGCGCAGACGCTGTATCAAGAAACCCAAGACAGTATCAAACAGCGTGAGCACAACACGGAAATGCGTCGCTTACACGCACACAATCCGCGCCCAGAAAGCCGGCCGGATAAGAAACAACGCCGAGATATTCGTAAGTTTAAACAAGGCATAGAGTAAGGCCGATCCCACTAACCAGGCCCTAAGCCGGAGAGAGATTGCATGTCAAACGATCAACTACACCGTTACCTATTTAAAGATGTGTCTGTGCGTGGTGAGCTGGTCAAGCTCGATGAAACCTATCAACGCATCTTGGAAAACCAAGACTACCCTGCGCCCGTCCAAGCGCTACTGGGGGAGATGCTTGTCGCCACCAGCTTGCTCACTGCCACCTTAAAATTTGAAGGCTCGATTACCGTGCAACTACAAGGTGACGGTCCGGTATCACTGGCGGTGATCAATGGTGACCACCAGCAGCAACTGCGCGGTACCGCACGCCTGAAAGGCGACATCAAAGCCGATGCAACTCTACCTGAAATGCTCGGTAAGGGGCAGCTCATTATCACTATCGAACCGGTCGACGGCGAACGCTATCAAGGCATTGTGGGCTTAGACTCGGATCATCTGCAAGGCTGCCTTGAAGACTACTTTGCGCGTTCAGAGCAACTGGAAACGCGACTTTGGTTGCGCACCGGTGAGTTTGATGGCAAACGTCACGCGGCCGGAATGATGCTGCAAGTGCTACCGGATGGCAAAGGGGACGATAACGACTTTGACCATTTGGCGAAGCTGACTGAAACCGTTAAAAATGATGAATTATTTGGCCTTGACGCAAAAGACGTCCTTTATCGTCTATATCACCAAGAAAGCGTGACCGTTTTCGATCCTCAGTCAGTATGCTTCAAATGCAGCTGCTCACGCGAGCGCAGCGCACAAGCGATAGCCGCGATTGAACGCAGCGAAGTCGATAAAATGATTGCAGAAATGGGCACGATTCGTTTGCACTGTGATTATTGCGGCAGTGATTATGCGTTTGACAGCGTCGATGTCGCGGCCATCTTTGAGCAAAACGCCGATTCATCGTCACAAATGCAGTGAAAAACGTGCTACATATTTAGTTGCATAAAACAAAGAAACCCAACTTAGTTCAAAAGCCAGCATCAAGCTGGCTTTTTTCTTGGTCTCCTCGGACACATCTCACATTTTTTTGCGCATTAATTTTGTACAAACAATAAGAGCTCTGTGGGTAGCGCAAACGTTTAACTAAGCGTTACCATAGAGGGAGTCACGTCACCTGGTGGTCAGTACCCTACAATCAAAATAGCCCTAGTGTGCGTGCGGTAATTTTTTGCAGTAACTCCCTGAATGGCACTATTCAGGTTGCTAGCATAAAGACAGTTAACAACATCTTACCCCAAGGAGCACCTATGACTGTCCTGAACGTCGAATCCGAAGTCGCCGGCATCGATCTTTCCCGTCATGGTCTGGAAAATGTCAAAGAAGTCATTCGCAATCCCTCTTATGAACAGTTGTTCGAAGAAGAAACCAAACCTGGGCTGGAAGGCTATGAAAAAGGCGTGGTGACTGAGCTCGGCGCTGTGGCGGTGGATACCGGTATTTTTACTGGCCGTTCACCAAAAGATAAATACATTGTGCGTGACGACACCACCCGCGATACCGTGTGGTGGTCCGATCAAGGGAAAAACGATAACAAGCCGATTGATCACGCCGTTTGGAAAGATTTAAAAGCCTTGGTTACCCAGCAACTCTCTGGCAAACGTCTGTTTGTGATTGATGGCTACTGCGGTGCCAACCCTAACACACGTTTACGGATCCGTGTGATCACCGAAGTGGCGTGGCAAGCGCACTTTGTAAAAAACATGTTTATCCGCCCTACCGATGAAGAGCTAAAAGACTTTGAACCCGACTTCGTGGTTATGAACGGTGCTAAATGCGTCAACAATAAATGGCGCGAGCATGGTTTGAACTCGGAAAACTTCACGGTCTTCAATCTTACCGAGCGCATGCAGCTTATCGGCGGGACATGGTACGGCGGCGAGATGAAAAAAGGCATGTTCGCCATGATGAATTATTTCTTGCCTTTGCAAGACATCGCGTCCATGCACTGCTCGGCAAATATGGGCAAAGACGGCGACGTCGCGATTTTCTTCGGCTTATCTGGCACGGGTAAAACAACCCTCTCCACCGATCCGAAGCGTCAGCTGATTGGCGACGACGAACACGGCTGGGACGATCATGGTGTGTTTAACTTTGAAGGCGGCTGCTATGCAAAAACCATTAAGCTGTCCAAAGAAGCAGAGCCCGATATTTACAATGCCATTCGCCGCGATGCACTGCTTGAAAACGTCACCGTACGCGGTGATGGCCGTATCGACTTTGACGATAACTCCAAAACCGAAAACACCCGAGTGTCTTACCCGATTTATCATATCGATAATATCGTTAAGCCAGTGTCGAAAGGCGGACATGCCAACAAGGTGATCTTCCTCTCCGCGGATGCATTTGGCGTGCTACCGCCGGTGTCTAAACTGACGCCTGAGCAGACCAAGTATCACTTCCTGTCAGGCTTTACCGCAAAGCTGGCCGGCACTGAGCGTGGTATTACAGAGCCAACCCCCACCTTCTCAGCTGCTTTCGGGGCCGCATTCTTGACCTTGCACCCAACCAAGTATGCAGAAGTGTTGGTCAAACGTATGGAAGCGGCAGGTGCAGAAGCCTACCTAGTGAATACTGGTTGGAACGGCTCAGGCAAGCGTATTTCGATTAAAGATACCCGCGCCATTATTGACGCTATCTTAGATGGTTCGATTGAGAAAGCAGAAACGAAGACGATTCCTATCTTCAATCTCACCGTGCCCGTCTCACTCGACGAGGTCAACGATGGCATCCTTGACCCGCGTGACACCTATGTCGATCCACTCCAGTGGGAAAGCAAAGCGAAGGACCTTGCCCAACGCTTTATCGATAATTTCGACAAGTATACCGACACCCCAGAAGGGGCTGCTTTGGTTTCAGCCGGGCCTCAGCTCGACTAAATCATCCCACTTACGCCCCATAGCAATATGGGGCGTACTTTTTGCCTAGCAGTTGAATTTAGGCCACTTTTGCGCCAGTCTTAATCCATTCATCGTCACCGTTTCTCGCTCCGATAGGATTTGCCCATGCGCATCCTGGCCAAACTGATTGCCAGCTTGATCATCCTGATTGTCACCGCGCTTTTCGTGGTTGTGGTGCTTTTGCATACCCGTTACAGCACACCTGTCTTTAATACCGTCTCCCAGACCCTGTTGCCCGGTAAACTCACCGCGGCACAAGTGGGGTATCACTGGCGCTCACCGCTGCAACTGACATTGATTCAACCGGATTATCAAGCCTCCCAAACCGATTGGCATGCGGACAAACTACAACTTTATATAGACCCCGCCACCTTTCCACACATTGCTTGGCTACGCATTGATGGTATGGATATTGACCTTGATGCGCTGGACGCCAACCCATTTCAGGAATTACCTCAAGGGCTGACTATTGGTCGAGTGCTACTAAGTGATGTCACCCTACACACGCGGCACTGGCAAGCCACCAATGTACGTGCACAACTCGATAATTGGCAAAAAGGCTCCCAAGCCTATGGCACAGTGAAAGGACGAGCACAATGGGAAATAGGCTCGCTTAACGGACAAGGTATCGCCTTAACCCAATTACTACTGGATGCGAAACCGAGTGACCAAGGGTGGGAGATTCTGGGCGCCTCGATGCAGTGGCAACGCGCTGCAATCAGTGCGCAGGGCCATTGGCAACCCGGCACTCTCGCGCTCGAGCAACTCACTATCAGCGATGCGGTGATAGATAGCGATCAAACCCGCCAGATCCTCGCGCAAGCACTCGCGGCTTGGCCTCACGATACCGTGTTAACCGTCGCCCGTGCCGACGTAAGACAACTCAGCGCAGAAACGCATCTCCTGTCGGTGAACCAGTTAACCTTCTCGGCGCAAAATCTTCGTTTCGCCCCCAACGCGCCTTGGTGGTATCAACCGGCGATGCGATTGTCATTCAACGCCGATTATTTACGCTGGCAAGGCCAAACTTGGGAACAGCCGCTGGGCGATATCGAGTGGAGAGATAACACAGTGATCGTCAATCAGCTCACCAGCCAATTGCAGGAGGGCTTTTTTGCTGTGTCTGGCCAATTCACCCAGAACAATTGGCAGATAGACCGCTTTCAAGCCAACGGTTTAACCCTCTCTCGCCAAGAGCTTGATCCCCTTCAAGCCCTGTTACCCGGTATACCGACCCAACTGAGCATCACCAGTTTACAGCTAAAGCATAACGAGTGGCTCAACTTATCCCCTGACTTTGCCACCAAAATCAGTGGCATTGATGTGGATGGCCAATCTCTTGAGATCCGCGATGGCGAGCTGGTCAATGGTCTCATTACAGCCAGCGCCAACCATGCAAGTATTAACCAGCAGTGGATCGCAGAGCCCTACCTGCGTCTTGAGGCCCATGATCGAAAACTTCAGCTGCACCAATTTTTACTGGGTTTTCCCGATGGCCAACTGGCGCTGTCTGGGCAGATCAATCTCGCCGCACCGAGCCGACCTTGGTCACTGGCCGTTGACGGTTTGCAAATTCCCTTGTCCATTTACCATGCTTGGTTCGATTGGCCACTACCGCTAGACGGCTTTCACGATATTGAGGGGCAATGGTCAGGGCTGGCAGCAGACGCACACAGTTTTAAGGTGGGGTTGAACGGTCAGTTAGCCGTCACTTTTCTCGACAGCGCTGCGGCGCAAACCGACCTATCTGTGGATCAACCTTGGTCTATTCGGCTCGCACACTGGTTGAAAGGGGAGACTGTTCCGCCTGAGGAAAGCCGCTTAGTTCCGCTACCCTTTGCATCGCTGACGCTCAATGCCGATCGCGGTGACATTCGCGCCACGCTCAACGGCGAGCAAACCCTGTCACTCCGCTGGCCGATTTATCAAGCGACAGAGCCTAACCTCAGCGAATAAGGCGCTAACGCAGCAGAGCCAGTTGCGGGGCCGGTTGGGTCGTTGCCGCATCATCCGATGGCAGTAAGACATAGGTACCCGTGAACACTCCAGCCTGTTCATCACCACTGAAAAACGCCACTTCTAGCGTCACCCGCGCTCGGCGCCCGTTTTCGAGTCGGTCTAGATCGCCGCTTAAACTGTCTAATGACACGCTGGCACGGGGACGCTCTGCCACCGGGCGACGATAGCGAATATGGCTGTCTGCGAGCACAATATCCGCACTCAGCTGGCGCTCTTTCATCAGCAACCACACCATGCCCCAACCGGCGAGCGTGGCAAGGCTGAAAATACTGCCTGCAAACATGGTGTGATGCGGGTTTAGATTGGCATTAAGGTTGGCGCACACTTCGAAGCGATAGCCGGTAAATTGAGTGATTTTAACCCCCATTTTGTCACTGATGGGGATCTGATGTTGCCAGCGCGTTTGAAGCTCTGCGCACCATTCAGGTCGACGTACCACATCGGAAAGTGGGTCTAAATGCTTCACCATTTGTTGATGACGGATCGGACCGCGCTCATCGTTCAACTCACCTTGGCTAATAAATTCATGCTTAGCGTAAAAACTGACCGCATCCTCACGCGCATTACAGACCAAGCGCTTTGCACCTTCTTGGCGTGCTAAGGACTCTAGTGCCATCAGCACCAAGGCGCCAAGACCACGGCTGCGATAGTCCGGTGAGACCGCCATATAACGGATTTGGCCATCGTTATCTGGGGTAAGGTACAAACGCCCAATCGCAACAGGCTCGCCATTACCATCGACAATCATTCGATGGCAGGCACTCACATCATACGCATCTCGCTCAGAGCCACGCGGTGCATGCCAAGGCTCGCGTAGCATGCGGTAACGAAAATCGTAGTAGCGCGCCAGATCCTGCTCTATCTGTGGAGTCACCATTCGGAACATGCCTGTCTCTCCCTGTTAGGCTGGTTAAACCTGAAGCCAAAATGTGACGGGTCCATCATTGACCACACTCACTTTCATGTCTGCGGCGAACTGCCCAGTTTGGGTCTGAAGCCCCGCTTGGCGACAGTGTTCACAAAACAAATCGTACAAACGCGCCGCCTCTTCCGGCGCCGCGCCTGAAAAGCTCGGCCGCATCCCTTTTTTAGTATCCGCTGCAAGGGTGAACTGCGAAACCACCAGCAGCTCGCCTCCAGCCTGAGCAACATTGAGGTTCATTTTGCCGGCATCGTCTTCAAATACCCGATAGCCAGTGACYTTGTGCGCCAGTTTGGCAGCCTGCGCATCGGTATCCCCTTTTTCTACGCCTAATAGCACCACCAGCCCTTTGCCGATGGTACCGAGGGTATTGCCCTCAACCGTGACGTTCGCTTCACTCACGCGTTGAATTAAGGCGATCATAACGCTCCTTATTATCTTCAGTTTCAATCACAGCAGGGACACGGGCTTCTCGCGACGCCGCATTCCCTTGGGGTCGCCAAAGTGTAGACTCATGCAAGGTGGCCGTCACTTGCGCACCAAACAACACAATGCACCAACTAAAATACACCCAAACAAATAAAATCGGCACCACCGCCAGCGCACCGTATATCAGCTGATACGAAGGAAAGTGCGTCACGTACAACGCGAACACTTTTTTGCTCAGTTCAAACAAAATGCTGGCAGCTGCGGCACCAACCAACGCATGTCGCAACCGCACCCGAGTGTTCGGCACCAGTGTATACAGCCCCATGAAAGTGAGCGTGGTTAACACAAAGGGTAAGCCACGCAGCAGAGTGGTCAGTAAGTCACTGGCGACGCCGCTTCGTAGTAGCGATAGCGACGTCAAATACGAGCTTAAGGCAATACTGGTACCAATCAGGATCGGGCCCAGCGTCAGCACCATCCAGTAGATCGAAAAGGCGATCATCATCGGCCGCTTGGTCTTAATTTTAAAGGTGTGGTTCAAGCTCTTATCAATGGCAGAAATGAGCATAATGGCGACCACGAACAAAAAGCTGACCCCCACCGCGGTCATCTTGCCCGCGTTGGCGACAAACTCATTGAGGTAACGCGCGACAATTTCGCCCGCCGCTGGGACGAAATTCTTGATCACAAACTGCTGCAGTGTTTCGCCCACTTGCGAAAAGCCGGGAAAACTCGAGAATGCAGACAGCACCACGGTGACAAGCGGGACCAAGGACAACAAGGTGACATAGGCCATATAGCCGGCGCTCACGGTGAGCCTATCTTCTCCCATTCGTTGCCACAAATGACGAACCATGGCCTGTAGCCAGTCACGTGAGCATTGCCATGAGGGCATGTCACGCAGCGGATTATCGAGCATACCTTGTTCCTAACCTTGTGTTAGCCTTACGCTTATTCAGTGTACATGATTTATAACCAAGGAGTTGCCTGTGCGGGCCGTGCTACTATTTTTGACCAGTTTAACCCTGCTGACCGGCTGTCAGTCTGCCTATTACGCCGCGATGGAGCAAGTCGGCGTTCATAAGCGCGATATCATGGTCGATCGTGTTGAAGATGCTGCCAGTGCGCAGCAAGAGGCACAAACCCAGTTTAACGACGCGCTTGAAGCATTGACCACATTGACGCAGTTTGATGGCGGCGAGTTACAAGCGGCTTACGATACAGTCAATAAGCAATATCAAAAAAGTGAAGCAGCAGTGACTCAGGTTCGTGACCGCATTGATGCCTTGGACGCCGTGGCGCAGGCCTTATTTGCTGAGTGGGACGAGGAGCTGGCGCTATACACCAATCCACGCCTCAAACGCGAGAGTGCCCAGCGTTTGCGAGCCACACAAGCCGAGTATCAGCGCTTGTATGATGCCATGCAACGCGCCGAACGAACCATGACACCCGTGCTAAATACGCTGCAAGATAACCGCTTATATCTGAAACACAATCTGAATGCACGCGCCATCGGTGCACTCCAAGGCGAGTTCAAAAATCTCGCCGGCGATATCGATCGCGCTATTGCCGATATGCAGCGTGCCATTCAAGCGTCCGATCGGTTTATTCAAACCCTTAATTAATCCGTAGGCACAAAAAAAGGCACCCGAGGGTGCCTTTTTGACGCTTCGCATTCACGATTTAGCCTTTACGGCCTGCACGCTTACGCTCAGTTTCAGTCAGTAACTTCTTACGAATACGGATGCTTTCTGGTGTCACTTCCACCAGCTCATCGTCATCGATAAACTCAAGCGCTTGCTCAAGGGTAAACTTGATGGCAGGTGTCAGTACCTGTGCATCATCAGTACCAGACGCACGTACGTTGGTCAGCTGCTTACCTTTCAAGCAGTTAACGGTCAGATCGTTAGAACGGTTGTGAATACCGATGATTTGACCTTCGTACACTTCATCACCGTGCTCAGCAAACAGACGGCCACGCTCTTGCAAGTTAAACAGAGCATAAGTCAGTGCTTTACCCGCCGCGTTAGAAATCAGTACGCCGTTAACACGTTGACCGATATCACCGCCTTTAAATGGGCCGTAGTGGTCAAACGTGTGGTAAATCAAGCCAGAGCCCGAGGTCAGGGTCAAAAACTCAGTCTGGAAGCCAATCAGGCCACGAGACGGCATCATAAAGTCCATACGGACACGGCCTTTGCCGTCAGGCAACATATTGGTTAATTCACCTTTACGCAGACCGATGTTCTCCATCACGCCGCCTTGGTGCTCTTCCAGTACGTCAATGGTCACGGTTTCAAACGGTTCCAGTTTTTGGCCATCTTCTTCTTTGATGATCACTTCTGGACGTGATACCGCAAGCTCGTAGCCTTCACGACGCATGTTTTCGATCAGGATAGACAGGTGCAGTTCACCACGACCGGATACGCGGAACTTATCTGGGTTATCCGTTTCTTCAACGCGCAGTGCAACATTGTGTACCAATTCTTTTTGCAGACGCTCAAGAATGTTACGCGACGTAACGTATTTACCTTCCAGACCCGCAAATGGCGAGGTGTTAACTTGGAAAGTCATGGTTACAGTTGGCTCATCGACGGTCAACGCTGGCAGCGCTTCTGCATTGCTTGGATCGCAGATGGTATCTGAAATTTTCAGCTCGCCAAGACCGGTGATAGCAATGATGTCACCCGCTGTCGCTTGCTCAACGTCATTACGCTCAAGGCCCAAGTAGCCCAGTACGCCACCCACTTTGCCGTTACGCTTGCTGCCGTCGGCGCTAACAATGGTCACCTGTTGGTTAGGCTTCACTGAACCGCGAGTAATACGGCCAACACCGATAACGCCTTTGTAAGAGTTATAGTCCAGCTGAGAGACTTGCATTTGGAATGGGCTGTTGATGTCAACATCCGGCGCTGCAACGTTATCAACGATCGCATTGAACAGCGGTTCCATGTTCTCGCCTTCGGTGGCTTCGTCTAGGCTCGCCCAACCGTTTAGTGCGGATGCGTAAACCACTTGGAAATCTAGCTGCTCGTCTGTCGCACCCAAGGTATCAAACAGATCGAATACCTGATCCATCACCCAGTCAGGACGCGCACCTGGGCGGTCAATTTTGTTGATAACCAAAATTGGCTTCAGACCGTGTGCAAACGCCTTTTGGGTGACAAAACGCGTTTGTGGCATCGGGCCGTCAACCGCATCAACCACGAGCAACACAGAGTCAACCATCGACATGATACGCTCTACTTCACCACCGAAGTCGGCGTGTCCTGGAGTATCGACGATGTTGATGCGGTAGTCATTCCAGTTAATGGCGGTGTTTTTCGCCAAAATGGTGATGCCACGCTCTTTCTCAATGTCGTTCGAGTCCATGACACGCTCTTCCACTTCACCGCGGGTTGCTAGCGTGCCGGACTGCTGCAGCAGCTTATCCACTAGCGTGGTTTTACCGTGGTCAACGTGGGCAATAATGGCGATATTTCTCAATTTATCAGTCTGTAAGTTGGTCATGGACTCTCTTTTCACTCGATAGACGGGGGCGCGCGCCGAACCTTGGGTTAAACACACCTACCACGACGGTGCCGCCACCTGATTAAAAAAACGGCCGTAATGTACCAGATTTTGTCGCAAAACCCACCTAAATATGTGAATCAGCGCAAAGACAATGACGGACTCTTGTGTTCACACTGGTGAATTATTAAGCAAATACAACGGCTCAGTGAGAAAAAGACCAAGATGAATTTTTAAAGGCAGACCACACTCTCACCGCCATTTGTCTGCTATAACTTCGAGGGCTGCACGGCTGTCGTGCGAATCCAACACCACTGCCGAGTTATTTGCACCATAGCAATGCATTGATGCACAATAATGGTGCATACAGACAGTGTTTCGGTGCCCATTAATCGTCGCGTTGCCCGTCAATGGGGCAATTATCACGTTTAAAATTGTTGGCACAGTTTTCGCTTTGTACTGTGCAAGGAGCAAACCCAGCTTACCCTTTTATTTTGACACCGGAGGTTATTTCACATGTCAGTAGAAAACGTGCTCGCATTGATCCAAGAGAACGAGGTGAAATTCATCGATCTGCGCTTTACCGATACTAAGGGTAAAGAGCAGCATGTCTCTATTCCTTCACACCAAATCGATGCTGACTTTTTCGAAGAAGGCAAAATGTTTGATGGCTCATCCGTCGCCGGTTGGAAAGGCATCAACGAATCAGACATGATTATGATGCCTGACCCAAGCTCAGCCGTGCTGGACCCATTTACCGAAGAAAGCACGCTCAACATTCGCTGTGATATTCTTGAGCCCTCAACCATGCAAGGTTATGAGCGTGACCCTCGCTCGATTGCCAAACGTGCCGAAGACTACATGCGCGCAACTGGCATTGCTGATACCGTCCTGATCGGTCCTGAACCAGAGTTTTTCTTGTTCGATGACGTGAAATTCGCCACCGATATGGCCGGT
Source organism: Salinivibrio sp. IB872 (assembly GCF_001995345.1). Classification (NCBI taxonomy): domain Bacteria; kingdom Pseudomonadati; phylum Pseudomonadota; class Gammaproteobacteria; order Vibrionales; family Vibrionaceae; genus Salinivibrio; species Salinivibrio sp. IB872. Next base: position 26,961 of record NZ_MUFO01000010.1, read on the forward strand.
TCTTTCTACAAAATTGATGATGTCGAAGCGAGCTGGAACTCAGGCTCGGCACTGGAAGGCGGTAACAAAGGCCACCGTCCGGGCGTAAAAGGCGGCTACTTCCCAGTTGCCCCTGTGGATTCATCACAAGATATCCGCTCTGCCATGTCATTAGTGATGGAAGAAATGGGCCTCGTGGTTGAGGCGCACCACCACGAAGTGGCAACCGCAGGACAAAACGAGATCGCAACCCGCTTTAACACTCTGACCACCAAAGCGGACGAAATTCAGATCTACAAGTATGTCGTGCATAACGTCGCGCACGCCTTTGGTAAAACCGCAACCTTTATGCCAAAGCCACTGGTTGGTGATAACGGCTCGGGCATGCACGTACACCAATCACTCGCGAAAGACGGTCAAAACCTGTTTGCCGGTGACAAGTACGGTGGCCTGTCCGAAACCGCTCTTTATTACATTGGCGGTATCATCAAGCATGCGCGTGCCATCAACGCCTTTGCCAACGCTTCAACCAACTCGTACAAGCGTCTGGTTCCCGGTTTTGAAGCGCCTGTCATGCTGGCTTACTCCGCACGTAACCGTTCTGCGTCTATCCGTATTCCGGTGGTGCCGAGCCCGAAAGCACGTCGTATCGAAGTCCGCTTTGGCGATCCGTCTGCGAACCCATACCTGTGCTTCGCTGCGATGCTGATGGCTGGTCTTGACGGGATTAAAAACAAGATCCATCCAGGCGATGCGATGGATAAAGACTTGTACGACTTACCCGCAGAGGAAGCGGCGGAAATCCCAACCGTTGCCGAGTCCTTGAAAGAAGCCTTGCAAGCCCTTGATGCCGATCGTGAATTCTTGACGGCTGGTGGCGTGTTCTCGGATGACTTTATCGACTCTTACATTGGCCTAAAAGCCGGTGACGTGGAGCGCATCCAAATGACCACGCACCCTGTTGAGTTCGAACTTTACTACTCAGTGTAAAGCGCCCACCAACAGAAATTACGGCCCACCTCTCAGGTGGGCTTTTTTATGCTTGAGCCCGCCTAATGCCGTTTTACACTCAGTGTTTTACCGTGACAAGGCACAACAAACATGAAATGGCTTCTCGTAACTTGGTTGCTTATCACACTGCCTTGTGCAGCCACCAGCGTCTATCAATGGACCGATGCGCAAGGGGTTTTGCATCTCAGTGATACGCGGCCGGTTGGCGAGATGTCGGTCACTGAGCATACGGTAACGCCCTTTACGCCATCCACGCCGCCGGTCTCACCTTCATCGAGCCTGACACCTGCCTCTCCCTCAACCGAGCCGGACATTGCCGTGGCGCTCTCACTACTCCATCCTGCTGAAGGTGCGACCTTGCGCAGCAATCCCGGTAAGCTCAAAGTCTCGGCATCAGTCCGTCCCGTCCATGCAGCCACAGAGTCGGTGGTATTGCTCCTCGATGGTGCAAAGGTAGCGCTTTCCCCCCAGCAAACCACACAGCAAGATCAGCGAACGTTGCATTGGTATATTGAGCCAGTCGATCGGGGCACTCACACGGTGCAAGTGCAATACATTGAAAACGGCAAGGTTATTGCATCATCTCCCGTTCATCGTTTCTTTTTGCACCGTGCACATCTCAATCAACCGTCGCGTCAGACGCACTAGTGAGGCGGTTATCGCCTGATGACAACCGATTGAGTTCACAAAGCCACCGACGGGGGCTGCACGGTGTACAGAGTTTGATTACACTCAATGCACCATTATAGTGCAAATAAGGATTCAGCCGCACATGATGCCAGGGCAACTGTTCGATCATCTGCTAACGGCCATTGTCGTGGTCGACACACAATGGCGTATTTTGTACGCCAATGCAGCCGCTGAGCAGCTGATGCACCAAAGTGTCCGCCGTTTAGTTAACCAACCGCTCACAGAACAGCTCCAACATGCCAGTGTGGATTGGTCACACATCGTCAGTACCACACAAGCCGGACAGAGCTTGACCGACAGTGATGTGACTTGGGTGGTCGACGGTCAACCACAAAAAGTCCAACTTAGCGCGAGTCCGCTATTTGATGACCCAGACGGCGGGAAAATCCTGCTCGAAGTCAATGTGGTTAGCCAGCAGCAACGGATCAGTAAAGAGCTCGCCCAAAAAGCACAGCAACAAGCGGCCAAAGAATTAGTCCGAGGATTAGCGCACGAAATAAAAAACCCGCTCGGTGGCTTACGTGGCGCGGCACAGCTGCTGGAAAAAATGTTGCCCGATGCGAGCTTGGCCGAATACACCCAAATCATCATTGAACAAGCGGACCGGCTGCGTAATCTCGTCGACCGACTACTGGGCCCGCAGCGTCCGGGGCTGCGACAAAAGCAAAATATTCATGTGGTGCTGGAAAAGGTCCGTCAGTTAGTCAATCTCGACACGCAGGGCTTGGTCGACATCATTCGCGACTACGACCCTAGCTTGCCGGATTTTGACATGGATCCCGAACAACTTGAGCAAGCGATTCTCAACGTGGTGGCCAATGCTGCCGACGCGGTGCGCGAACAAGCCGATGGACAAATTACCTTGCGTACACGCACAGGGTTTCAAACCGTGATTCATGGCATGCGTCATCGTGTCGTGGCACAAATCGAGATTATCGATAATGGGCCGGGCATCAGCCCCGAGCTACAAGACACCTTGTTTTACCCCATGGTCACCAGCAAAGTGAACGGAAATGGCCTCGGGCTTGCGATTACCCACCACCTCATTGATCAGCATAAAGGAAAGATTGAGGTTAACAGCTGGCCAGGGCACACCTGCTTTATCATCCAATTACCGATTATTGAAAAGGACACCACGCATGAGTAAAGGAACCATCTGGATTGTTGATGATGACAGTTCCATTCGTTGGGTCATGGAGCGCACCTTAAGCGCCGCCAATTTAGCGTGTCAGACATTTTGTGATGCCGACAGTGTGTTAAGCGCACTCCGCGAGCAAACACCCGATGTGTTGGTCTCCGATATCCGCATGCCGGGCACGGATGGGCTCGCCCTTCTCCATCGTGTTCACGAGCAACATCCGGATTTGCCAGTGATCATTATGACCGCACACTCAGATTTGGATGCCGCGGTGAATGCTTACAAAAAGGGCGCATTCGAGTATCTGCCGAAGCCATTTGATATTGATGAAGCCCTCGCTTTAGTCGAGCGTGCACTGGCACATCGCAAAGAGCAGCAAAAGCAGCAAACCACCCAGCCTYCTCAAGCGGACATGCCAGAAATCATTGGTGAAGCGCCCGCCATGCAAGAAGTGTTTCGCGCCATAGGTCGTCTTTCTCGTTCATCGATTTCAGTCTTGATTAATGGCGAGTCTGGCACAGGGAAAGAGTTAGTGGCGCAAGCATTGCACCGCCATAGCCCCCGCGCTGACCATGCTTTTATCGCACTCAACATGGCCGCGATTCCCAAAGATTTGATTGAATCTGAACTGTTCGGCCACGAAAAAGGCGCCTTTACCGGTGCAAACTCGGTGCGCCAAGGACGGTTTGAGCAAGCCAATGGCGGCACGTTATTCCTCGATGAAATTGGCGATATGCCACTGGATGTGCAAACACGTTTGCTGCGTGTGCTGGCGGATGGCCAATTCTATCGCGTCGGTGGTCACGCCGCCGTGGATGTGGATGTGCGGATCATCGCCGCCACCCACCAAGATTTAGAGCGCTTGGTGGCGGAAGGCGCATTTCGAGAAGACTTGTTCCACCGCCTGAATGTCATTCGCGTCCATTTACCGTCTCTTAAAGACCGACGCCAAGATATTCCGCAATTGTGTCAGTATTTTCTCGCCCGCGCCGCGGAAGAGCTCGGCGTCGAAGCCAAACAGCTTCATCCAGATACCAAGGCCATCATGAGCCAGCTACCTTGGCCGGGGAATGTGCGTCAACTAGAAAATACCTGCCGATGGTTAACCGTCATGGCCAGTAGCAATGAGGTCTTACCCAGCGACTTACCTCGTGAGCTGCTTCATCAGCCCACCCGCCTCGCTGAGAACGAAGAGCAAGACTGGCAGCACGCATTGGCGCAATGGGCAGAGCATGCGATTGCCAGCGGCCAACACGGCATTTTGCAACAGGCACTGCCGAGTGTTGAGCGCATATTGTTGGAGTCAGCATTGGCACACACCCACGGTCACAAGCAGGATGCAGCGAAAATACTCGGATGGGGACGAAATACACTCACCCGCAAGTTAAAAGAGCTTAATATTGAGTCATGACTCATTATTAAAACTCAAACACTTTGAACCTCTGCTAAATTTAATAACAGTGATTGGGGTACAATCCGCCAATTGTGATGGGTTCTTAAGAAGAGTTAAGTTGTTGTACTAATGAGAAACATGCGTCCCCTTTCGATTCGAGCAGCTGTCATGTTACCCGTGTTTCTCGTACTCACGCTGACACTGATTGTGATCGTTTTTACAATCAACAATCATTACCAGTCTAGTTCGCGTTTCGTCGGTAAGTTACTGCTTACCGACTACTCTCAGGGGATAGAGCAGGACTTACGTCAATACCTCGAAAATCCGTTTTACGCCAATGTCTTTGTCGCTGACAGCGTGGCGGCGTGGGCGAAAGATCGCAATCCCACCCCACAAGACATTCGCAATTACTTGCTCAACAGCTATGCCTCCCTTTTTCAAGCCATGCCTCATATGCAGGTGTTGAGCATTGGTGTCGATGCCCGCGGCGACTATTACGGCTACCGAAAAAGCGCCAGTGGCCAATACGTACTCATGGAGCGCAGTGATGATACCGACCGCGCCTTGCGCATCTTCGATGGGCGTACGCCTTTATCCAATGTGATTTATCAAGACGGGGATTACGATCCCCGTGTGCGCCCTTGGTACATTCCTGCCTTTAACCGTGAGCAGCCACGCTGGACCGATATTTATCGCGATGCCGATGAGGTGGGAGAAGTCTCGCTCTCTGCCATTGCCCCCATCCAAATAAACAACAAAGTATGGGGCGTGGTTGCCAGCGACATTAAACTCACTGCTTTCAATCAGTTTTTAAGTGAGCGTCAGCAAAAGCTGGGCGGTGCCTTGTTTATTCTCGATAGGGAAGGACGCATGCTGGCACACAGCGGCCAAGACAGCCCGACCAATATTCTTCATTTTCCCGGCGACCCCAATAACTCGGTGCTCAACAATACCATTAGAAATATCTCCGATGACTGGCCTCCTGCGCCCTCGCAATTAGGGCAGCCTTTTTATTTTAAGATTGCCGATCAGGGCAATTTTTACGGCACGATCAAGAGGGTAGATATGGCGGCACCGTTCCAGCACGACTGGTATGTGGTGGTGGCCTTGCCCGATCAGCTATTGCTGGAGAGCTTACTCAACCAACAAAAGATCAGTGTCTACCTGGTGATAGCCATGGCGCTAGTTGGGTTAATGGTGGTGTATTTGATTATTCGCCAACTCACCCGCCCTTTGCGCGATACCGCGGAAGCTGCCGCCAAGCTTGCTTCAGGGAACCTGACGTATCGGATCAACACCTCTGCCAGTTTGCGAGAAATCGCCATCCTTAAAGATGCCTTTAACAACATGTCAGACAAGGTGCAGGACTCGTTCAATGCATTACGTCTACAGGTCCGTCAAGACAACTTAACCCGTTTGTACACCCGAGAAGGCTTATTAGAACAAGCCAACACCATCCGCTATCACGCGCCCAACACCTTAGTGATCCTCGGCATCAACGGGTTTCGCAACATCAACGACAGCCTTGGCCAAGACGGCGGCGACCAACTCCTGTGCACCATTGCTCAGCGCTTAACCGATCTCGCGGATGGCACTGGGATGTTGGTGTCACGGATTCGCGGAGATGAGTTTGCAGTGCTGGCCCCCAACACCACCAATCGCACTCAGTCAGAAGCCTTGGTGAATCAATTGCTCAGCCTGTTCAAGCGTCCGGTCAAAATCGGTAACGATGAGGTCTTGGTCGATGCATGTGCTGGGGTAGTCTTTGGCCACACTTTTGGCGATGCCATTTATGAGGGATTGCAACATGCAGGATTGGCACTGAGTGAGGCAAAACGCAGTGAAACCGATGCCTATGTTTTCTTTGAGGCCAGTATGCAAGCGCGTGTCCAAGAGCAGTCGCGCTTGCTGCTCGAGCTTCATCATGCCGTACAGCACCATGAGTTTGTGGTTTACTATCAACCTCTTGTGCGTCTTGTTGATGGCCGTTTCTGTGGCGCCGAAGCACTGGTCCGTTGGGAAAGCCCCAGTCGGGGTATGGTGTCGCCCGCCGAATTTATTCCGGTGGCCGAACAAAGCGGTTTAATCAACCAAATTGGTATGCAAGTGCTTGAACAGGCCGCGTACGATACCGTCGCTCAAATCGAAAAAGGCATGTGGGCAGCGGATTTTCAGCTGCACGTAAACTTATCCGCCCGCCAGCTTTTATCCGCTGATTTTATCGATAAGTTGCAAGATGTCCTGTCACGTACCCGCTTGCCCGCCGATAACCTCACCTTAGAGATCACCGAATCTCAACTGATGAGCCACGAGCAACTGGCGACATCAGGGCTAACTAAAATCCGTGCACTGGGCATCAAAATAGCCATCGACGATTTTGGGACCGGGTATTCGTCTTTGGCATACCTTCACCAGATGGCCTTTGATAGCTTAAAAATCGATCGCAGCTTTGTGCATTCGATGACTGAAAATGTGACCAACCAGCGCATCATTGAAGCCGTAGTAGCCATGACCCGTGGCATGGACGTCCACCTCGTTGCCGAAGGGATTGAAACCCAAGAAGAAGCGATTCGACTGCGTGAAATTGGCTGCCACTACGCCCAAGGGTTCTTGTTTGCCAAGCCGCTTCCTTTGGCCGAACTACCAACAGAACGGGTAACGGATAAGCTCCCCACGCGATAGTTGTCACGTCATCGGCATACTGGCTACTGACGATGTGATGGTCAATCGCTATACTGAGCGCCAACTCACCTGCTGGGAACCGATGATGATAAGAAAAGACCTACCCTTGACGGACTTACACCGCCATCTGGACGGCAACATCCGTATCGAGACCATTTTAGAGCTGGGGCAAAAATTCGCGATGCCTCTGCCGGCAACCAACATCGATGCGCTACGCCCACACGTGCAAGTGGTTGAAAACGAGCCGGATCTGGTCGCGTTTTTGTCCAAGCTGGACTGGGGCGTCGCCGTGCTGGGTGACTTGGATGCAGTGCGCCGTGTGGCGTATGAGAACGTCGAAGACGCATTAAACGCACGCATTGATTATGCGGAACTACGCTTTTCGCCTTACTACATGGCGATGAAACATCAACTGCCTCTCGAAGGCGTGGTGGAAGCCGTGGTCGATGGCGCGCAAGCCGGTAGCCGTGACTTTGGCGTAAAAACCAACCTGATTGGCATCATGAGCCGCACTTTTGGCCCTCAAGCTTGTATGGCGGAGCTAGATGCCTTGCTGACCCAGAAACATCAATTGGTCGCCATCGATCTGGCCGGTGATGAGCTGGGCCAACCTGGCGATCAATTTACCCAACACTTCACCAAAGTCCGTGCCAGCGATCTGCAAGTGACCGTGCACGCGGGTGAAGCCGCGGGTGCGGCCAGCATGTGGCAAGCCATTAATGAACTCGGCGCGACCCGAATCGGGCACGGGGTTAAAGCCATTGAGGATCCAAAACTGATGGACTACTTAGCCGAAAACCGTATCGGGATTGAAAGCTGCCTAACGTCGAACATTCAAACCAGTACGGTGGCGGATTTGTCTCAGCACCCGGTACGTCAGTTCCTCGATCATGGTATTCTTGCTTCGTTAAATACCGACGATCCCGCCGTCGAAGGCATTGAACTCCCGTATGAATACGAAGTGGCTGCCCCAGCTGCGGGCTTAACTACTGCGCAAATCCACACACTGCAAGAAAATGGCCTGACCATTGCTTTCTTGTCTGACAGTGAGAAAGCGGCACTGACCGCCAAAGCCGCGGCCCGCTAATTTGCGAACCAAGCGACACAAAAAAACCGCCGTTTGGCGGTTTTTTGTTTAAATCACTCGCGAGAACTGTTGTTGGCGAGCCCTATCCCGTAAATAAACATCAAAACTCATACAGATGTTACGAATCAACATGCGCCCCGTTTTGGTCACAGCAATGCTGGTGTCGGTCAAGGCGACCAAGCCATCATCGACAAAACACTGCAAGAGTTTCAGATCCTCGGCAAAATAGCCATCAAAGTCGATGTCATACTCGGCCGCAATCTGGGCTTTATCCAAGTAAAAATTACACATCAATGCTTTGATCACATCACGGCGGATCCGGTCATCGCGCTCTAGCATCACGCCTTTGCACAATGCATGGCGCTCAGCATCCACTTGCTGATAATACTGCTTCATGTCCTTTTGGTTTTGCGCGTAACAATCACCAATCATCGAAATTGCCGACACCCCCAACCCCAGTAAGTCACAATCACCTTGCGTGGTGTAACCTTGGAAATTGCGGTGTAAACGCCCTTCGCGCTGCGCGACAGCCAATTCATCATCGGGCAGAGCAAAGTGGTCCATGCCGATAAATTGGTAGCCAGCATCGGTTAATGTGGTGATGGTCTCTTGCAGCATAGTTAGCTTGGCATCTGGCGATGGGAGGTCGTCGTCTTTAATCTTGCGCTGCGCAGCAAACAGCGATGGCAAATGCGCATAGTTAAACACCGACAAACGTCCCGGACGCATCGTCAGCACTTGCTCTAAGGTTTTGGCAAAACCCTCTGGCGTCTGTGTGGGTAACCCATAAATTAAATCAAGATTGGTGGAGCGAAATCCCAGCTCACGCGCACGCTCAACCAAGGCGTGGATAAAGTCTTCGTCTTGCTCTCGATTGACCAACTGCTGCACTTTTTTATCAAAGTCCTGCACGCCAATGCTAATGCGGTTAAACCCCTCACCGCGCAAGTGATCAAGCATATCCAGTGGGATTTCACGCGGGTCGACTTCAATGCTGATTTCTGCCTCAGCCTCAAAGTGAAACTCTTGGCGTAGCAAACTCATCAAGCGGGATATTTGCGGTTTAGTTAAAAATGTCGGCGTTCCCCCACCCCAATGCAATTGAGTCACGCGACGCGTGCCCAGCAAAAACGCACGCTGGCGAATTTCATGCTCAAGCGCATCCAGGTATTCATCCGCTTTATGCTGATGGCGCGTCACCACTTTATTGCATCCGCAGTAATAACAAAGCTTATGGCAAAACGGGATATGCACGTAGAGCGATAAGGGCCGGTCAGGATACTGGCTACAGGCCATATCAAATTCAGCGGCCGTAAAGGCTTCGTGAAATTCTAACGCGGTAGGATACGAGGTATAGCGGGGCCCTGAATAGTTGTACTTATTGATAAGGGCTTGATCCCAAATAACTTGTGGTGAGGACATGGCTTACAATTCCGCAAAGAGCGCTCAGGACAACAGCGCCTAGTGTGCCACAGCTTTTGGTGATGTGTTGAGCACTAACCGGCGCTAGCGATGCGAAAATGTCGGTGAGATCGAGTTTCGCCCAATAATTATAGGGGTATTGCGCGGTCAGAAGATAGACCGCGCGACTGGCTTTAATGGGTCAGGATATGATCGGGGATATGGCGACCGCCCGTAAACGCGAGAATCTCGGCCAACTCGGCCTTAATCGCTTGCTCAAGGCGCGCTTCGTGTTTCGCCCGTTCTAGGTCAAGCTTCATACGCTCTTTCTTTTTCAGCGCACTGCGCGCCTCGCCGCGTGGGGTATCTTTCACTGCTTCATACAGCTCAAACAATGCGGGGTAACGGCTATCAAACTCGACCCGTTTATCGCCTTGCAAATGATCCATGATCATATAGAGCCGAATCGCCGCTTCCGATAAATCACACTGATCGTTAAGTGCGGCAAACGCAATCACGTCGACACTCGCGACAATTTTATCGTTGCGCTTGGCAATCGCAGCCTCTTTTTGCTGCGCTTGTAAGGTGTTTTGGCGTTTTAATTTAGCCAGCAACACCCCCGCATAAATGGATAGGCCGAGAATGATTAATCCGCCTAGTCCGGCTAATACCCAGATCCAATCCTGCACCTGTTACTCCTCGTTAGTCGTCCTGTTGTTCAAATTTTGCCAGCAGGTCGTCTTCATCAGTGTCGTCGTCATTGAGTAAGCCAAGCTTATCCATCAGCACTTCAATGCGATCGAGCTTTTCATCCACATACGCTTGCAGACCAGAGCCTAACTTCTCACCGTTTTCGATACGATCCAACAACACATTCAGTTGTGGGTCTTGCTCGAGTTTGGCAAGCTCCTGCTCAGGCGTGAGTTTAGGCTGCTTTGGCTTCACCGCATCCGTCCCGAGTGGGATAGGCTTTTTACTGCCAATGCGCGGGTCTTTACTACCACCGCTGCGGCGCGTTTGCGTTTTACTTTCTTCCGAATGACGCGAGCCGGCTTTTTTACCTTTGCGCTTTTTCTGCTTTTTCAGCATGCGCGCAATGCTATCTTGTTCATTCTGGTTTTTATCTACGTATTGCGCCGGGCCTTCCGATCCTACGCGGCGCGTTTTCTTTTTACGCGTCATGACAGTGGTTTCCTCATTAAAATTACGTCGTTGCCAACAAATTCAAGCGCAAGGCCCGATTTCGCGGCTAAAAACTCAAAAGTATGACGGCTAAAAAAGCTCACGTGTGTGGGGTCATTTTTGTAATGCCAACGTGAGAATGCCGCTTGGTCTGTGACCAACTTGGTCATCACCCCGAGCCATCCACCGGGCTTCAGCATGGCTTGCCATTGTTGCCAAGCCACATCGGGTTGATAAAAGTGTTCGATAGCTTCTGTACAGGTAATAAAGTCGTACTGCGTCTCTAAGACCTGTGCATCTGGCGCATAGAAGGGATCATAGCAGGCCATAGTGTGCCCTGCGTCAGTCAGCATCCTTGCCAACACCGGCCCCGGTCCACAACCAAAGTCGAGCCCGTAAGCATGTTGGGGTAACCGCGCCATTAACGGTGTGAACAGGCGGGACAGAAAACGTTTATAGCCTTCATCCTCAGCATGGTTTTGGTGTAAGTCGTAAATCGCCTTCTCGTCATCCGCCGATAGCAACGCGTCACGGTCAACGAAGACTAACTCACACACTGCACACTGGAAGTATGCTCGCTGTTTATCACTATGGTAAGGGTGTACGCCTTGGTGCGCACATAATGGGCAATGCTGCATATCATTCTTTAATGCCAGAAGCTGGCGCGAATGTAGCAGAAAGTGGGTCAATAAAAAAGCGACAGGCATAAAGCCTGTCGCGGTATCGCCTGAGCGATATAAGCGGGTGTCGTCCGTCCTGGTACGTCTTTCGTCCCTGCTTGGTGGCGCTGTGCGCCCTTTGTATCAACGTCCTGTTGCTGTGGTGGCTACCTGCCCAACAATCGCCTCCTGCGTCCTTGTCATCATGACAACCACGGCACTGTCCTCGTGCATCACACTCCTTGTGCTAACGCGCTCCATGCGCACCACCTTGGTGGCGTCACCTTCCTGGCGTTTCCCCCGCGCTCCGTGCGGGTGATGCATCAACGTCCTGTCGATGGGGATAGAATACTACAACCATGACCATTGCCTAGAATTAAAGTCATAAAACAAATGAGCGCAAAAACAACCCAAAAATGTAAATAATTGAATAATATAACTATATTTTATTGTCTCGCATAAATCATATCTATTTTCACGGCAATCTATAGGCGATCTCTTACAAAAAAAGTCGCTCTTTTCGCGGTGCAGCTATCTACGTCAATAGGGTCAGGTGCGTGGAGTCGGTTCGTATGAGTAAAAAACCGAAGGCAAACGCTAAGCGGGTAAGACGTCAGGCAACAAAAAAGCGAAAGCGGCCTGCGCCCCTCTCGCTTTCGATATGTGTGCGTGTCGCTGCGAGGCGATGCTGTCTTAGTGCAGACCACCAAGATATTTTGACAACGCATCAATCTCGTTGTCGGTCAGCTTCGCCGCCACTGAGCGCATCATTTGATTCATATCGTTATGACGATCACCATCGCGGAACATTTTCAACTGACTCGCTAGGTATTTCGCGGGCTGGCCAGAAATTTTGGGGAAACCAGAAGAAGGCGTACCATTACCGCGCGGACCATGACACGCAGTACAGGCTGCAATGCCACGCTCAGGATCACCTGCCATATAAAGCTGACGGCCAATCGCCACCGAGCCTTCAGGCGTAGTGCCAGGCTTTGGCGTCAAGGTCGCATAGTAAGCCGCGAGATCAGCCATGTCTTGCTCTGAAAGCGGTGCAACCATGCCTGCCATCACAGCATTGTAACGACCTTGCTCTCCGCCGCTTTGCGCGCCGAGCTTAAATTCCTTTAATTGCTTTTCAATGTAGTTGGCGTGCTGACCCGCCAAGTTGGGGTAGTCAGGCAAAATGCTATTACCATCGGCACCGTGACAGGCGGCACAGGTATTGGCTTTTGCTTTGCCCGCTTCAGCATCTCCTTGGGCCCAGGCTGAGGCGCTGGCGAGGAGGGTCAATATTAGCGCTAATTTCTTCATGACATTCCATTTATAATTATCAAGCTTCCAGTACCACTACTTCGTTACCGTCATGGTACAATAACCGATCAAAAACCGAGCACGGTTATTTTACACAAATTCACACAAAAGTAATCAGTCTACTACACCAAGACGAGACGGAGTTAACAGTGGAGCAATCGCTTAATTACCGTAACACCCAATTTGTTACCAGCGCACCCGATATTCGCCATCTGCCTGATAATACTGGGATAGAAATCGCGTTTGCTGGTCGTTCCAACGCCGGCAAGTCTAGCTCCCTTAACCGTCTTTGTGACCAAAAGAGCCTTGCAAAGACCAGTAAGACGCCGGGGCGGACACAATTAATTAACCTTTTTAAGGTGGACGATGGTTGCCATATTGTCGACCTGCCCGGCTATGGTTTTGCCCAAGTGCCACTGGAGATGAAAGAAAAGTGGCAACGTTCGCTGGGTGAATACCTACAAAAACGCGAGCAGTTGGGCGGACTGGTGGTGTTGATGGATATTCGTCATCCCATGAAGGATCTTGATCAACAGTTGATTCATTGGGCGGTGCAATCCGACCTGCCTGTCATGGTGTTACTGACCAAAGCCGACAAATTGAAATCTGGCGCCCGTAAGCAACAACTGATGAAAATCCGTGAAGCCGCACTGGCGTTTTGTGGCGATGTAGAGATTGAATTGTTCTCATCCCTAAAAGGCATTGGCGTCGATAAGCTTCGCCGTAAGCTCGACACTTGGTACCACCAAGCGCCTGATGAAACCGTTCTCGACGAGACTACCCCTGATGCGGAGCCGGAGTGATCGCCTCTTATACGCCGAGTAAGCTGCATTTATAAGCTCGTCTAGCCTGAAGATGGCAGAGAAAATAAAGTCCCCACCTGAACAGGTGGGGCAACGGGAGAGAAATAGGATTTATCTTATTATCGCGACAAGTTTTATAGACAATCGCCCATAACGCAAGTATCGCTTTGTCGAACCATTAGTCTCGCCGCACATTCACTTTGATTCCTGCCTCAAGGTCACAAAACCATCACTTCGAGCAAAATTACCCAAAAAAAAGCCGACCCTAAGACAGGATCGGCGAATCTTTGTGCGTAAGCGATCTGATAAGACCCCGTAGACACATAAAGAACAAGAAGCTGCGCGCATTATAACCAAGCCCATCACTAAAATTAAAGTAATTACTCTAATTTTTTTGAAAAGAATGAGGATAAGCGAGTCAGCGAAACATAAAAAGGCAGTGGCAGGGTATCTTCATCGGTTGGAAAATTGCCAATAAAAAAAGCCCCAGTCAGTATCCTGACTGGGGCTGCTGAATCAGCCAAATCCAATAACGTGAAACAAAAGGTCTGAAAGATAGAACATCTTACCTCTGTACCCTACGCCAATAACTGTATATCAAATGCACAGCGTTGAAAAGTATCCTACGTAATTTTTTTTCATAAATTTGTATCGAAATGTACAAAAAGACGCCAAAACAGCAAGATAAACGGACGAAAAAAAAGCCGACATGGTGTCGGCTTTAGCTTTTTTGTTATTAAACCACAGGAAAAGCCGTGATTTAGTGGGCTTCACCCCAGTTATTACCGTGTCCAGACTCGGCAATCAGCGGCACGTCCAAGTCCGCCGCCGACTCCATCAGTTTCCGTACTTCACTTTCAACTTTGGATAAAGATGACGTTTTAACTTCCAGTACCAGTTCATCGTGAACTTGCATCACCAGACGGGCGTCATCCGCGGCATTGGCTTGAATCCATTGATCAACCAGTATCATCGCACGCTTAATAATATCGGCCGCCGTTCCTTGCATCGGCGCATTGATTGCCGCGCGCTCGGCCCCTTTACGACGCATCCCATTACGCGATTTAATTTCCGGCAAATAGAGACGACGGCCAAAAATGGTTTCTACATAGCCTTTTTCCGCCGCTTGCTCACGGGTGCGCTCCATGTAGGCCTTTACGCCTGGGTAGCGCTCAAAGTAGGTATCCATGTAGCTTTGTGCTTCTTGACGGCCAATCCCTAACTGACGGGACAGACCAAAAGCACTCATGCCATAAATCAGACCAAAGTTGATCGCTTTAGCGCGGCGTCGCTGCTCGCTGGTGACCTCGTCGAGGCTTACCCCCATCACTTCCGCTGCGGTGGCGGCGTGAATATCTTTGCCGTCACGGAACGCTTCTAGCAAGGCTTTATCGCCGGATAGGTGCGCCATAATTCGCAATTCGATTTGCGAGTAATCGACCGCCAAAATGGTGTGATCCGGTTCCGCGGTGAAGGCTTCTCGAATACGGCGACCCTGTTCGTTACGAATGGGGATATTTTGTAAGTTTGGATCGGTGGACGATAAGCGCCCCGTCGCGGTGACGGCTTGATGATACGAGGTATGCACACGGCCGGTTTGCGCATTGATCATGCGCGGCAATTTGTCCGTGTACGTCGATTTGAGCTTTGCCAGCCCACGATATTCCAAAATCCGTGCTGGCAGCGGGTAATCGAGTGAGAGCTCTTGCAGCACTTCTTCATTGGTTGAAGGGCTACCTGATGGGGTTTTCTTCACCACCGGCAGGCCCATTTTCTCAAACAAAATCGCTTGTAGCTGCTTGGGCGAGCTTAAGTTGAACTCTTCGCCGGCAATCTCAAACGCTTCACGCTCAAGCTCAATCAAACGAGTATGTAACGCTTCTGATTGGGTCGCCAACTTGTCTTTGTCAATTAGTACACCATGACGCTCCATACGCGACAACACGCTGACTAGCGGCATCTCGTAGAACTCAAAGATGGTTTTCAGTTTCTCGTCACTGGTGACTTTTCCAATCAGGTATTGGTGCAAACGCAACGTAATATCAGCATCTTCTGCCGCATAAGGTGCCGCTTGCTCAAGAGGGATTTGGCTAAAGGTCAGTTGTTTCTTGCCTTTCCCAGCAATGTCTTCAAAACTGATGCAGGTGTGCTGCAAGTAGCGCTCAGCGAGGCTGTCCATGTCATGGCGTCCCGCCACACTGTTATAGACGTAAGATTCCAGCATGGTGTCATAGGCAATCCCTTTTAAGGTGATCCCGTGACGCGCAAACACACTGGCATCATATTTCAGATTCTGGCCAACTTTCGCCGCTGAGGGATCTTCCAACCAAGGACGCAACACCTCCAGCACCTCATCCAGCGATAATTGAGCCGGCGCTTCCAGATAATCATGCGCTACCGGCACATACGCCGCCTCACCTGGCGCGACGGCAAATGAAATGCCAACCAGATTGGCTTCCATATAGTTGAGGCTATCGGTTTCGGTATCGACCGCCACCACCTCAGCGTCACGAATTTTCTTCAGCCAAGTGTCCAGTGCGTCCCGCGTGAATAGCGTCTGGTAGCCACTGCGGTCAATCGTGGCCGCTTGCGAGATAGGTTCATCAGACACCGCCTCTTCCGGCGCATCACCTTCATCCAGCTCTTTAAGCCAGCGGCGGAATTGTAAGTCACGATACATGGCCACCAAGGTGTCATTATCAGGCGCTTGCTTGACCAGCTGTTCAGGGGTGAAATCCAGTTCAACATCCAATTTAATCGTGGCGAGTTGATAAGACAGGTAAGCGGCGTCTTGATGCTCAGTCAGTTTTTTCGCCATGCTTTTCGCGCCGCGGAAGCTGAGCGCTGCAATCTTATCGAGGTTCGCGTAGATATCATCCAAGCCGCCTAGATTGGCAATCAACGCGGTCGCGGTTTTATCACCCACACCCGGTACGCCAGGAATGTTATCGACTTTGTCGCCCATCAGGGCAAGGTAATCAATAATATGCTCAGGACCAAAGCCATACTTCTCACGCACCGCCTCAGGATCCATCACCACATTAGTCATGGTGTTGATTAAGGTGACATGCTCATCCACCAGCTGCGCCATGTCTTTATCACCCGTGCTGATCAGGACCGGCATTCCCGCTTTTGAGGCTTGAGTGGCGAGCGTGCCAATCACATCATCGGCCTCCACCCCTTCTACCGCGAGTAAAGGCAGACCCATGGCTTTAATAATCTTATGCAAAGGTTCAATTTGCCCGCGTAGGTCATCTGGCATGGGTGGACGGTTGGCTTTGTACTGCTCGTACATATCGTCACGAAACGTCTTCCCTTTGGCATCAAAAATCACCGCCACATGTGAATGGGGAAATTGTCGCAACAAACTACGCAGCATGTTCACCACCCCAAATACAGCCCCGGTGGGTTCACCTTGGCTATTGGTGAGATTAGGAGAAGCATGGTATGCCCGGTAAAGGTACGAAGAGCCATCCACGAGGATTAACGGATTGTCGGGAAGAGTTGCCATATCAGAATCTTGGTTGCCAGTTAAACACGTTAGCTGCTAAGCATGCCACGAGTCGTCATTCCTGTTAACCACGGTTTTTCACATCCATAGCCTGAGCTGTGGATAAGTTTGTTGGTAAATATTTTATAGGGTTTTGATTTCGTCTAAATAATCATAAATTTTGATTTTTAAACACCTTAAAAACAAATACTTATCCCTAATAGCTCAAAAAGGATCTTGATCGAAAAAGGATCCTTAGGTGTGGAAAAAGAAATCACTTGCTCTGCATGAGGTTGCAGAGAAAGTCATCACAAACTGCGGAGATAATCACCAATTTAGTTATCGAACTTGGCTACTATTTCGCTTAACCCAGCACCAATGCGACACTGTTGAACGTAACTAAGCGTAGACGCGTTTGGTCGATTATCCACATTGATTGCGATAATTTTAATCTCGATACAAGGAGAGCATCATGAAAAAGGTGGCTGTTATCTTATCTGGCTGCGGCGTGTTTGACGGTGCCGAGATCCAAGAGGTAGTCCTATCCCTGCTTGCCCTCGAGCAAAACGATGCTCAATGGCAATGCTTCGCACCAGATATCGATCAGCACCATGTGATCGATCATCGTACCGGCGAAGCGATGAACGAGACACGCAATGTACTCACCGAAGCCAGCCGTATTGTTCGTGGGGAGATTCTTCCGCTAACGGATTTAAACGTCGACCACTTCGACGCCTTGCTGGTTCCCGGCGGCTTTGGCGCCGCGAAAAACCTATCGGACTTTGCTTACAATGGCGATCCGGTACAAGTCAATCAAGAGATGTTTGCGGTTTGCCAAGCCTTCGCCTGTGCAGAAAAGCCCGCTGGCTACATGTGTATTGCCCCCATCATGATCCCGCAGATCTATCCAAAAGGCGTCAAGGGCACCATTGGCAATGAGCCCGATATCGCTGCCGCCTTTGATCGGATGGGCGGTGAACATATTGAGTGTCCGGTATCAGATTATGTATTAGATCAGCGCCACCATCTCCTGTCCACGCCCGCCTATATGCTGGCGACGTCAGTACTGGATGCTGCCAGTGGGATCAATCGGATGGTGAAAAAATTGGTAGAACTCGCCTAAGACACGCTCATCCGCACAGAAACGCAGCAGAGAAAAAGAAAAAAGCGACGCCGAGATGGGCGTCGCTATAACAAGTGAGCGCAAAAACAAAGCTGTTATCAGAACAGTTTGCTGGCCCCAATACACTGGAAGCAATGTGAGCAATGTCGTGCCTTCAGAGCTGAGCATGTGGGCTTTGCCCTGAACGCAAGTTAACAATAACCATTCTCATTCCCATTTTCAACACTTAGTTGAGAATCTTTTTCATTTATTGATCTTGTGCTCAGACTCACTCGCTGTCATCAAACTGTTATTGCACCCAAAGTCATCACGCTAACAACTTTGGTTTGAAAAGCCAGTGCCCAGAAAAGAAAAAAGCGACACCCTGAGAGGTGTCGCCTAGCAAAAATAGGCTAACTTAATCACTGTTTGATAAGCGCCCCGCTAATACACTGGAAGCAATGTGAGCAATGTCGTGCCTTCAGAGCTGAGCATGTGGGCTTGGCCCTGAGTGCAAGTTAATAATAACCATTCTCATTATCGTTTATCAAGAAAAAAATACGCTTATTTTTCACTCGCTGTACATTTATTGATCTTCTTCTCAAAATAAAGCCGGTAATCGGCAGGCTGACCTTTTTGCTCCACCGCAACCATCTGATAGCCATGACGCATCAGCATGCACACCATCGCGGTGAAGCGATTACGTGATTTGACCGCAAGCGTTTGATAGCCAGAAGCCGCTACCCACGCTTCTTGAGCCTTGAGTAGCGCTTTCGCCACTCCTTGACCTCGGGCCGCTTTGGCTACCCCGCCCAGCCAGCTATAAAACTGCGTCTGACTGGTGGCATAGCCTATTTTGGCACCGACAGGCTCACCGTTTTGGTATGCGACTAATACCAATGCTGTGCGTCCCGCTAATCGCGCGTGACATTGCTCCAAGGATACACCTGCATCCAACTCGGGCACGCTGTTAAGCACTGTTGCCGCATCTTCTAAGTGCCCAGCACGAATTTCCATCTCACCTCCTCGCATTGACGTAAAAAAAGAGCCGCAATGCGACTCTTTATTCTGCTACTGATTAGGACGTTTGCTGCATCGTCGCCGACGGCGTCACCTGTGTGATACGCCGGATAATCAGGTTGAGCAACACTCCATACATAGGAATAAACAGCCCCAAGCTAATAATCAGCTTAAAGGCATAGTCTACCAAGGCGATTTCGACCCAGTGCTCGGCCATAAAGGCATCTTGGCTTTGGTAAAACGCAATCGCGAAAAAGGCGAGTGTGTCTGACGCATTGCCAAACAGGGTAGAACAACTCGGCGCGACCCACCATTGGCGCTGCTGGCGTAACCGATTAAACACATGAATATCTAAGATCTGGCCGAGCAGATAAGCCATAAAGCTGGCAATCGCAATCCGTGCGACGGTGAGATTAAACGTGCCCAGCTCCGCAAACCCTTGGTAACTGCCTTGATAAAACAAGACGGATAACACGTAGGAAATCAGCAGCGAGGGCACCATTACCAGCAAGATAATACGGCGTGCCAATGCCGGACCATAGATCCTGACGGTTAAATCAGTGGCCAAGAAAATAAACGGAAACGTAAACGCTCCCCACGTGGTGTGGAAACCCCAAACCGTAAAGGGGATCTGCACCAAGTAGTTACTGGAGGCAATGATCAGTAAATGAAAAATCACGAGGTAACCCAGCGCTTTACGCTGCTGAGCAAGAGAAAAGTGGCTCATAGTGCACCTTTTTGTCATTGGGGGCGAGGGAACCCAAAATACCTAGCTACCCGTCTACAGGCAGCGCGAGGTGGCGAATTATACAGCAATCAAGCGACGGTGCCAGCGCAATTTAAAGAGGCGGATGACGCGTCCACCAGCGGCGCAAAAAGGTAATCACCTCATCGCCCTCCTCATCCAGCGCTTCTAACCACACGCTCTGGGTGTAATGTGCTGCTTTAAGCATCAAACGCGTGCCTTCAAAATCAATCAGCCAGGTCATCATATCCGCGTCTTGTTGGCACTCAAGCACAGAGGCTTCGAGGGCTTGCAGCAATGGCTGACAGATTTCTTTGCCATTATCCGCATCCAGCTGCGGCTGATAAAACGCCAAGGTGTTGTCGGACGCTATCAATTGCCAATTACTCGGTGCCATAGCCGTACTCGCTCAAACTCAAGTGATCGTCAATCAAGTCCAAAAACGCATCGCCAAATTTTTCGAGCTTACGCTGCCCGACGCCACTGACCGCTAGGAGCTCCGCTTGCGATGACGGCAGCATCTCGGCCATTTCCATCAAGGTTGCGTCGTTAAACACCACATAAGGTGGAATATCTTCTTCGTCAGCAATGGCTTTACGTAACTTACGCAGCTTGGCGAACAGTTTTTTATCGTAATGGCGCTGGCTCAGCTTGTTGGCCTTGGTGCGAGGGCTGAGGCCAATACGCGGTACCGCCAGCTCAAGGGAAATCTCGCTGCGCAGTAATGGTCGCGCTTGTTCAGTTAACTGCAGCACCGAGCTACGGGCAATGTTTTGCACCAGATAACCGCGATGGATCAATTGGCGAATAATGCTTACCCAGTATTCATGGCTCCACTCTCTCCCGATGCCGTAGGTAGAGAGCTTGTCATGGCCATGATCTTTAATGCGCTGATTTTGCATCCCACGCAACACTTCCACCACGTATCCAACCCCGAAGCTTTGGTTAACACGGTACACGCACGACAGCGCTTTTTGTGCTTGTTCGGTGCCATCAAAATGGGTAGGCGGGTCGAGACAAATATCACAGTTGCCACAAGGGGTTTGCCGATGCTCGCCAAAGTAGTTTAGGAGCACCAAACGACGACAGGTTTGTGCTTCGGCAAATGCGCCCATCGCGGTCAGTTTATGGCTTTCGACCTGCTTTTGGGGCCCATCCGGCTTTTCTTCCAAGCAACGATGGAGCCACCCCATGTCGGAGGGGTCATACAACAACACCGCTTCAGCCGGCAGTCCATCTCGCCCTGCTCGTCCGGTTTCTTGGTAGTAAGATTCAATATTGCGCGGCACATCATAGTGCACCACAAAGCGAACATTGGGCTTGTTGATCCCCATCCCAAACGCCACGGTCGCCACCACAATGTTGACATCATCACGTTGGAACGCCTCTTGGACTGATCCGCGTGCCTCAGTGGTCATCCCTGCATGGTAAGCGGCGGCAAGCATATTGTTATCACACAGTTTTTGAGTGACCTGCTCAACCCGCTTACGGCTATTGCAATAGACAATCCCTGATTGGCCGCGTTGACCACTCAGAAACTGCACTAATTGGGCCAAAGGTTTGTGCTTTTCCAGCAAGGTGTAGCGAATGTTAGGGCGGTCAAAGCTACCCAGATGTACCAGCGGATCGTGCAGGGCAAGGCGGGACAAAATATCCTCGCGCGTGGTGGCATCCGCGGTGGCAGTCAGCGCCATCACCGGCACGTCAGGAAAGTGCTGTTTGAGCTGGCCTAAAGAGGCATATTCACGACGAAAATCATGCCCCCACTGGGAAATACAGTGCGCTTCGTCGACCGCAATCAACGCCAGTTGCCACTCCGTTAAGCGATGGAGAAAGTCACGCCCTAGCGCGCGCTCAGGCGACACATAGAGTAGTTTCACCTCCCCCTGATTTAGCGCACGCAAAGTATCCGCTTGCGCCTCAGGCGTCATCGCTGAGTTTAAGCACGCCGCCGCAACCCCATTGGCATTAAGCTGGTCAACCTGATCTTTCATCAATGAAATCAAAGGTGAAATCACCACGGTCAAGCCGGTGCGCACCAACGCGGGGATCTGATAGCATAGTGACTTCCCTCCCCCAGTCGGCATAATCACCAAGGCATCACGCCCCGCAATCGCCGCATCGATGACCGCTTGCTGACCCTCGCGGAACTGGTGATAACCAAACACCGCTTTGAGTACCTGATGGGCAGGACTCACAGCAGGATCAGCGGTAGCGGCGTCAGTTTCGGTTGACGCATCGGCATGGGCGGGGGTGGCGGACATAATCAAGCTCATTACTCAAACTGGCGCTCATTCTACCGACACCCCGTAAGCGATGAAACCCTGAGCACAGAGAAAGGTGCTTGCGCCCGCCCTTACAACTTGTTACATCTAGGCAACATGCACACGTTCGTGTTCATCCCTGACCGACACTTATAACGAGACTGCGCTGTGATTCCTGATCCAAAACGCACACGCCAAGGCGTGTTACTGGCCCTTGCGGCCTACATTATGTGGGGTATCGCCCCCATGTACTTTAAAACGGTCAACCATATTCCGGCGCCCGAAATTTTAGCGCACCGGGTATTGTGGTCGTTTGTCTTTTTGGCATTGCTGCTTTTTTTCACCCGTCGTTTTTATCTGCTTAAACCGATTATCCGCGAGCCGAAAAAACTGTTGGTGTTGATGCTCACCTCTTGCTTTATTGGCTGTAATTGGTTGACGTTTATCTGGGCGATTGTTAACAACCGCATGCTAGATGCCAGCCTTGGCTACTACATTAATCCACTGGTGAACGTGGCGCTGGGGATGATCTTTCTTGGTGAGCGTTTCCGCCGTCTGCAGTGGCTTGCGGCCGCGCTAGCGTTGGTGGGGGTATTAGTACAACTGATCACCTTTGGCTCACTGCCTTGGATAGCCCTGGTGCTGGCCACCAGCTTTGCGATTTACGGCTTACTGCGCAAAAAAATCAACTTACCGGCGGTGCCGGGTCTGTTTGTGGAAACCTGCACCCTGCTTCCTGTGGCATTGATTTATTTATGGCAGTTTGCCGACAGCCCCAGCGCCAACCTGCTCGAGAATCCCATTAGCCTGAATATGCTACTGGCCGCTGCCGGTTTGATCACTACGGTGCCTTTACTGTGCTTTACCGGCGCCGCGACCCGCCTACCTTTGACGGTATTGGGCTTTTTCCAATACATCGGCCCTAGCTTAATGTTTTTACTCGCCGTCGGCTTGTATGACGAACCCTTTACCCCAGATAAAGCCACCACCTTTGCCTTTATTTGGGCCGCCTTGGCAATATTTAGCTTTGATGCCTATCAGAACAAACGACATCAAGTCACCAACATTAAACGTGCCGCTTTATCAACAGGAAAACCAGAATGAACGAGCTGACTATTCTCGCCACGCTGGCGGGGGTACATATGATTGCGCTGCTCAGCCCCGGGCCCGACTTTGCCTTGGTGCTCCAAAATGCGACCCGTTATGGCCGTGCCACTGGCTTAGCAATCGCACTAGGGTTATCGCTCAGTATTTTGGCACACACAATATTGAGCATTACCGGCATCAGCCTGTTGGTGCATCAGCACCCGCAACTGTTTATGTGGGTACAGGTGGCAGGGGGCAGTGTACTGATGTATTTAGGCCTTAGCGCAATTAAAGGCTTGCTCGCCTCTACCACAGCGCCGGCACAAACCGCCAATGATGCGCCTGCAGTACGCGGCCAAAAACAGGCTTTTTGGAAAGGGGTGCTGACCAACCTTTTTAACCCTAAAGCCTTGGTGTTTTTTATTTCGTTGATGAGTACCTTGGTGCCGGCCAGCATGTCTGCCAGTGGCAAAGCCATGGCCGTGGCGGTGGTGTTCCTACTCTCATTGGGCTGGTTTTCTTCGCTCGCCTGGCTGCTATCAGGCAGTCGCGTACAGCAAGTGCTCACCAAAGTCGCCCCGGTTATCGATGGCCTGTGTGCACTGTTATTTTTGCTGTTAGGTGGCGCGGTCGTTTGGCAAGCCGGCGTGTTCGGCTAACGCCGCGGCAGAAAAAGCAGGCAATGGGATAAAGACCAATACGCCCAGCCGAAGCTGGGCGTATGTTACGTTTTTTCCGTTGAACCCTCGGGCTTAAAGCGCTTCCAGTTTGGCATACTGAGTCACCAACCACTTAATCCCTTCCCCATTAAAGGCAACTTGCACGCGACTTTGTCCGCCACTGCCTTCAAAGTTGATGATGGTGCCTTCACCAAACTTAGGGTGTTGAACCCGCTGACCCAAACTAAATCCGGTTTGATTAAAGTTCTCCTGAGTCTGCGTTTTGGAAAAACGACCACCGCTTGCAGCAGGGCGTGAGACATTGGCACGCATGCGCACTTCTTCCAAGCAGGCCTCGGGCAGCTCACGTATAAAGCGCGAGATCTTATGGAACATGTCTTTGCCGTACACACGGCGCATTTCTGCGTAGGTGAGATAGAGCTTTTCCATCGCTCGCGTCATGCCAACATAGCAAAGGCGACGCTCTTCTTCTAAGCGGCCTGCTTCTTCGGCTGACATCTGGCTGGGGAACATGCCCTCTTCCACCCCGACCATAAAGACTAAGGGGAACTCGAGGCCTTTGGCACTGTGCAAGGTCATCAATTGGACCGCATCATCAAATTCGTCCGCTTGGCCTTCACCGGCCTCAAGGGCAGCGTGGGCCAAGAACGCCGACAGCGGTGTCATGCCTTCCGCTTCCGCCTCTTCGGGCGGTGTAAATTGGCGCGTGGCCGTCACCAACTCTTCCAAGTTATCGACGCGTGCTTGCGCTTTTTCGCCTTTTTCTTGCTCGTACATGGCGCGCAAGCCGGAGTGACGGATCACGGCATCGGTCTGTTGATACAGCGCCATGTCACGGGTGTCATCTTCTAGCGCATTGACCAGCTCGATAAACCGGCCCAATGCATTGGCCGCACGCCCTGCCAGCGCTTTTTCGGCCAAGATTTGCTCGGCAGTGTGCCATAAGGTTTGGCCGCGATCGCGCGCCGCGCCACGAAGCGTCTCAAGGGTACGATCACCAATCCCACGAGTGGGCGTGTTTACCACCCGCTCGAACGCCGCATCGTCATTACGGTTGGCCATCAAACGTAAATACGCCAGTGCATCTTTGATTTCCTGACGTTCGAAAAAGCGCATGCCGCCGTAAATACGATAAGGCAAACCGGCTTGAATTAAAGCTTCTTCCAGCACCCGAGATTGGGCGTTGTTGCGGTATAAAATGGCGCTGTCACTCAGTACGCCCCCTTCGTCCTGCCAAGTTTTGATTTTCCCGACCACAAAACGCGCTTCATCCAGTTCATTAAAACCGGCATACACAGAGATGGGCTCACCCTCTTTGCCCTCGGTCCACAGGCTTTTGCCCATCCGGTCGGCATTGTTTTCAATCAGGGTATTCGCCGCTTGCAAAATCGTACTGGTTGAGCGGTAGTTTTGCTCCAAACGGATAGTCTGCGGGGTGGTGAAATCGTCCAGAAAACGCTGAATATTTTCGACTTTCGCGCCACGCCAGCCGTAAATGGATTGGTCGTCGTCCCCCACAATCATCACATGCGCCTGTTGGCCCGCCATCATGCGTAGCCACGCATATTGGATGTTGTTGGTATCTTGGAACTCATCCACCAAAATGTGCTGGAAACGTGCTTGGTAGTGTTCGCGGATCACCGCTTTGTCGCGCAATAACTCTAAGGTTCGCAGCAAGATCTCGGCAAAATCCACCAAACCGGCGCGATCACAGGCTTCTTGATACGCCTGATAAATCCGTAGCCAAGTGCTTTCAACCGGATCATGGCGGGTATCAATGTGCTTGGGACGCAAGCCTTCATCTTTTTTGCCATTGATATACCAACTCGCTTGCTTGGCAGGCCAGTGTTTTTCATCCAAGTTTTGCGCTTTAATTAACCGGCGTAGCAAGCGCTGCTGGTCGTCTGAATCAAGAATTTGGAAGTCTTGTGGCAGGTTGGCGTCCAAATAGTGGGCACGGAGAATACGATGGCAAATGCCGTGGAAGGTGCCACACCACATGCCAGAGGCGGTGCCTTGCATCAATTGCTCAATACGGCCACGCATTTCGGCTGCTGCTTTGTTGGTGAAGGTCACCGCCATCACCGAGAACGGCGACGCCTCTTCCACCCGCATTAGCCAAGCCATACGATGAACCAGCACCCGGGTTTTACCACTACCGGCCCCGGCAAGCACTAAATGGTTGCCGAGCGGCGCGGCCACGGCTTCACGCTGTTTGTCGTTGAGTCCGTCAAGAAGAGTTGATACGTCCATCGCCACCTGCCATTTTACTGGGTATTTATACACTGGTTGGCGATTATACCAGCTCAGCGCTAAATTGCGCGCCCGATCCCGACGCAACTTTTTTAAACAAAAATTCAGTAAGTTAGCCCTCACCATGCAAAAAAACCGCTTAAGTGGTGAAAGATTGCGCAGTGTTTTCCTATCTTGGTTTATATGCCCACCACGAATCAGTGGGCTGATAACACCAATACGGAACAAGAAGAGGAAGCATGATGAAACACACTAACCTAGCGGTTGCCGCTGCTGTGACAGGATTACTGGCTGTAGGCGCGACCACACTCACTAGCGCACCGGCCCACGCGGCAGAAAAAGAAAAATGCTATGGCGTCGCCAAAGCCGGACAAAATGACTGCGCCACCAACACCAGCTCCTGCGCGGGCACCTCCACCGAAGACGGCCAAAAAGATGCGTTTGTCATGGTGCCTGAAGGCTTGTGCGATCGCTTAGCTGGCGGCAGTACCTCGTCATCCTGATATGGCGCACCCGGGCTTGTCCCGGGCTTTGTCACTTGATCACAAGGAGCGACCATGGATGAGGCAACCGTTTTGACCGGCGTGGGGCTCAGACAACCACACCTCGCCTACTTCGACCAATATCGCCCAAAGCTTGGCTGGCTAGAAATTCACAGTGAAAACTATTTCCGCCCTCACCGTCCTGCTTTTTCAACCCTGATGCGATTACGTGAGGATTACGCCATCAGCTGTCATGGCGTGGGATTATCGCTGGGGAGCGACGAACCGCTTGATCGGGCCCATTTAGACAAACTGTGTACACTGGTCAAACACGTCGATCCACTGTTTGTGTCTGACCACCTAAGTTGGAGCCGGATAGACGGGCAGCACTTTCACGATTTACTCCCCCTCCCCTATACCGAGCAGGCATTGCGAGTATTTTGCGCCAATGTGCAACAGGTTCAAGATGCGCTACAGCGCCCCCTGCTGATTGAAAATCCATCGAGCTATTTATGTTTTGCTCAGGGTGACTACCACGAATGGGAATTTCTCGCCGAAGTGCACGCTCGCACGGGCTGCGATTTGCTGCTCGATTTAAATAATGTTCATGTCAGCGCGTTTAACCATGATTTTAGCGCCAGTACCTACCTTGACGCGATTCCCGCCCATGCGGTGAAAGAAATTCACCTTGCTGGGTTTACCGTCAAACACACCCCCGCAGGAGAAATTTGGATAGACACCCATAACCAGCCGGTTAGCGAGGCGGTGTGGACGCTCTATCAACAGTGGATTGGCCGCCACGGCCCTCGCCACACCCTCATTGAGTGGGATAGCGACTTGCCCGCGCCCGAGCGATTGTTAGCAGAAGCGGCCAAAGCCCACTACCGACTGGCTCGACACAAGGAGGCGGTATGACGCTGGCAACCCTGCAGCAGGCCTTTGCTGCCACATTGCGAGATGATCCACAACCGCTGCCGATAAAAGACCGTCGTGTTGCCGCTGACAAGCGATTGCAGATTTATCGCAACCATTATGTGGTCACCCTCACTGACACCTTAAAATGCGTGTATCCCAAGACCTGTGCACTATTAGGTGAGGCGTGTTTTGATGCGGTAGCGCGTCATCATGCGATGATGCATCCCCCGCAAACTGGGGTGATGGAAGACTATGGCGCACAGTTCGATGCGACCTTGCGCGCCCTACCCAATATTATCGAGCCCGTGCCGTGTTGCGCCGAGCTTGCCCGTTTTGAGTGGGCACAAGTGGTACTCACTCTCGCCCCTCCCTCTCCGGCGTTTGAAGGCAGCGCGCTCGCGTTGCTAAGCCCTGAGCAACAAGCGCAGGTTTGTTTACCGCTCAACCAGCAAGCGCGTCTATTTGAGAGCGACTACGCAGTCAGTGACGTATGGCAAGCGATCGCCACCGAGCAGTTCGAAGGCTTGGTGGTCGAGAAGCCGCAAGCTTTGTTATTGGTTGCTCACCAAGACAAGGTGCATTGGTACACGCTCAATGCCAATCATGTCAGCGTACTGAAAGCCTGCCCACACACACCATTAGGCGACCTGTCAGAAGTGCAACTGGCGTGTGTGTCTGAGCTCGCGGCCATGAACGCGTTTACCACCCCAACGACTGCCTGCAATGGTAAGGAGTAAGCCATGTGGATAACCACAATCAATCACACCTTCACCCGCGCGCTTACCCCACTGCAACCGCTACTTCTGCTGGTAGGCCGCGTCTATGTGGCATGGATTTTTTTTCAATCTGGGCTAATCAAATACCAAAATTGGGACAGCACCCTATACCTGTTTGAGTATGAGTATCAGGTGCCTTTGCTGCCGTGGCAGCTGGCCGCGTATTTAGGGACCGCGGCGGAGCTGATTTTGCCGATATTTGTTGCTTTGGGCCTGCTCGCACGCCCCATGACGTTAGCGTTATTTGTGTTCAACATTGTCGCGGTCGCTTCCTACCCACTGCTATGGGAGCGTGGCTATGATGACCACATTATGTGGGGCGTGATCTTATTGGTGGTCAGTGTGGGGGGGCCGGGTTGGCTTAACCTCGATAACTGGCTAGCCCGCAAACAAAGCGGCACCGATTAGCGGTGCCACTGCTGAATAAGGGTATCGAGCTCAGATAAATCGTCGATCGCCACATCCGGTAAGGTGCGTCCTTTGCGCATCATCGGAGATTGGCGCTCTGGGCGGATCCAACAGGCTTGCATGCCCGATTGGCGCGCGCCAGCCACATCCGAACTTAAGTGATCGCCTACATGTAAAATACGCGCCGGGGCGATGCCCAAGGCCTGCGCCGCCTTATCAAACATCTCCGGGTTCGGCTTGGCCGCACCGTGTTCACCGGCACGGAAAATATGCTGGAAAAACGGCGTCAGTCCAATCGCATCGGTGTCGACGTTACCGTTAGTGATAGCCACCAATGGCAGTTTCTCGGACCAGGCTTTTAAGTAAGCCACACTTTGCGCCGGCGGAGTAAAGTCACTGCGATATCCGCAAAAGAAGGTGGTCGCCGCTTGGGCTTGTGCATGCGCCTTCTCCGCGGTTAAACCCACATGTTCACCGGCAAGCGTCAGCTGGGCAACCCGCATCGCGGTAACATCAAAGCGGTGGGCAGGGTTCTCATCACGGGCTTGGCGGCGAAATCCCGCAAGGGTGGCTTTATCAAGCGCGGCGAGCGGTGGGCAATGCTCACTCAAATAGTCGCTTAGCGCCGCCTCCGCGCGTGCGATCACCGGCCAGTTATCGTACAAGGTATCATCCAAGTCAAAACTCACCGCATCAAACGCGTTTAAGCGACGATAAAATTTCATATCACGACTCCGAGTTGTTTTTTTTGCCTGCGCTGGGTTTACGAGCCCCTGTACTGCGGGCGCGAGGATGCGCCGCGTCATACACTTTCGCCAAGTGTTGAAAGTCCAAATGGGTATAAATTTGTGTGGTGCTTAAATCGGCATGGCCAAGCAACTCTTGCACTGCACGCAAATCCCCGGACGACTCCAGCATGTGAGTGGCAAAACTGTGGCGCAGTTTGTGAGGATTAATGTGGCTATTCACCGCCTGCTTTTGTCCCCACTCCGCCATACGTTTTTGCACGCTGCGGTGCGAAATTCGCTGGCCGAGTTTAGAGATAAATAGCGCCTCTTCTGGCCCTTTGAGGAGCTGGTTGCGCACTTTTAGCCAGTTCATCACCCAGGTTTTCGCCATGCCGGAAAAAGGCACGATACGCTCCTTTTCCCCTTTACCGGTGACACGCAAATCCCCTTTACGTACCGAGACATCACGCACGTTGAGATCCACCAGCTCGGCTAAACGCAACCCTGCGCCATACATTAGCTCCATCATCGCCCGATCCCGTACCGACAGCGGGTCGTCTTGATCCACCTCGAGCAGCTGATTCATTTCATCCACATCAAGGTTTTTCGGCAACTGGCGCCCTTGCTTGGGCGCAGCGACCCCTTTGGCTGGGTTGGCGGCAAGCTGTTCGGTTTGCACGAGATAGTCGAAAAAGCTGCGCAGTGCGGACAGCCGCAACGCAATACTGCCCGGTTTGAGGCCATCGCGTTTGGCTTGGCTCGAAATTTGTCGCACCCAGTCGGCATCCACATCTTGCCAATGAGCGATGCCCCGCGCGGTCAGAAAGTCGACAATCTTATCTAACTGGCGCTGATAATTACGTTGCGTATGGGCACTGAGGCCCCGTTCGCTGAGTTGATATTGATAAAAGCGGTCAAGAGGGACCGTCAGTGAACGGGGAGCCGCTTGGTCAGACGTTACCGCTGTCACTGACGCTCACCCTTGTTCGTCCACTGGCTACATAAGATGGCCAAGTGTGCAGCCAGCTGTTCGATAAAAAGGGTGTCCATTTCTGGCTGAAAGTGCCCGCCATCTGCGCTCGCAAAGCTCAACAGTCCCCACTCTTTGCCTTCCCCATTAATCGGTACCAGCGCAAAAGAGCCTAGCTCAGGTGGCGTTGCCATCACTACTTCAGCATCCACACGGCGCAAGCGTCCGAGATAACAACGACGTCCGGCAAAATGATGACTCTTTAATTGATCTACCGCCTGACGTGAGATGCTCTGCAGCCCATCGATAGGCGCATACACCCGTAAGCTGACGCTCAGTTGCAGTTGCTCGCTAAGCGTCGTCAATGCTTTTTGCACCGCCTGCGGCGTATTAGCACGCAGCAGCGCCTGATGCGCCTCGGCAAAGGCACGAAACAGGGCATCGTTTTTTGCCCCTAGACTCATCAGTTGGGTAATGTCTTCTTCCAGCTCCGCCACCCGCTCACGCAGGCGCTTGAGTTGAATTTCCACCAGCGATACCGCACCTTGCTCGCCGTGTGGCACGGTCAGCTGCGTCAGTAAATCGCGATGGCGAATAAAAAAATCTGGATTGTCTTTTAAATACGCTGCCACCGCCTCATCGCTAAGAGGCATGGTTTCCAGTGTCGAGGCTTCTACCCCATCATTCATAATTGCAATTGTCCATCAAATACATGTGTCGCAGGGCCTGTCATTGATAAGGGATGGCCCGGCCCGCGCCAGCGAATGCGGAGATCTCCACCGGGTAAACTCACCGTTACTTGCTCATCAAGCAGGCCTTGTATAATCCCGACCGCAACCGCGGCACACGCGCCACTGCCACAGGCTTGGGTTTCACCAGCGCCGCGCTCGTACACTCTAAGCTTAATCGCATTGCGGGAAAGGATCTGCATAAAGCCAGCATTGACCCGTTCAGGGAAGCGTTCGTGACTTTCAAGTAGCGGTCCCAAGGTGTCCACGTCGGCATGGTCGACATCCTCGACCACAGTCACTACATGCGGGTTGCCCATGCTCACGGCGCCGACAAATAAGGTCTGCTCCGCCACCCGCATCAAGTAGGTTTTCTCTTGTGAGTTGGCACGAAACGGAATTTTCCCCGGCGTGAATTCCGGCTCGCCCATGTTCACGCGCACCTGATTGTCGTTTTCAATGTGCAGCAGCATTTTACCGGCTTGGGTGCTCACGCTGATCTGATGCTTATTGGTCAGCCCTTTCATTCGCACGAAACGCGCAAAGCAGCGCGCACCATTGCCACATTGCGAGACTTCCGATGCGTCAGGATTAAAAATGCGATAATGAAAATCTGTCTCAGGATCGTAGGGCGGCTCCACGACCAATAGCTGGTCAAAACCGACGCCACGATGACGATCGGCCAAACGCCGAATCAGATCCGGCGAAAAGAACGCGTTTTGTGTGACACAGTCAACCACCATGAAGTCGTTGCCCAGCCCGTGCATTTTTGCAAACTGTACCTGCATGCCAATCCTTATTCTGGTAGGCGCTGTTCAAGCTGCCATAGCGACGCCAAGTTTTCGCGCTCGCGCACAAGGTGTGCTTGGTCGCCATCGACCATGACCTCGGCGGGGCGGCAGCGTGAGTTATAGTTTGACGCCATCACAAAGCCATATGCGCCGGCTGAGCGTACCGCCAGTAAATCACCCGCTTCTAACACCAGCGAGCGGTCTTTGCCCAAGTAATCACCCGTTTCGCAAACTGGTCCTACTAAATCATAGGTTTGTGGCTCTCCTTGGCGCGGCACCACGGGAATGATTTCTTGATAGGCTTGATACAGTGACGGACGAATTAAATCGTTCATCCCCGCATCGATAATGGCAAAGTTTTTATGCTCACTGTGCTTGAGAAACTCAACCTTGGTCAGCAACACCCCCGCATTGGCAGCAATCGCACGGCCCGGCTCAAAAATCAGCTCAAGATGACGATGATTGTCCAAACGCGCCAACAACGCTTTGGCATACTCAGATGGCTGAGGCGGTTTCTCGTCGCTATAGGTCACGCCTAATCCGCCACCCACATCCAGATGACGAATTGTAATGCCTTCATCACCCAAGGTATCAATCAACGCCAACAAGCGGTCGGTAGATTCAATAAAAGGCGCGAGTTCGGTCAGTTGCGAGCCGATATGACAGTCAATGCCTTCGACCTTAAGGTGTGGCAAGCTGGCTGCATAACGGAAACTATTCAACGCCTCAGCAAAGGCAATGCCAAACTTATTTTCCTTTAAGCCCGTCGAGATGTAGGGGTGGGTGTTGGCATCCACATCAGGATTAATACGCAACGATATCGGCGCTTGCACACCCAACTCGCCCGCGACTTGATTTAAGCGGTCGAGTTCAGAGTGGGACTCCACATTGAAACATTTGATGCCCACTTCCAGTGCACGACGCATTTCTGCGGCCGTTTTCCCCACGCCAGAAAACACCACTTTGGCAGGATCACCACCGGCGACGAGCACGCGCTCGAGTTCACCTTGAGAGACAATATCAAATCCTGACCCCAAGCGTGCCAGCACATTTAACACACCGATATTGGAGTTTGCCTTAACGGCATAGCACACCAAATGCGGATGATCGCCCACGGCGCGATCAAATGCGTGCCAATGGCGCTCAAAGGTTGCACGTGAATAGACGTACAAGGGTGTGCCGTGATCATCGGCAAGCTGGGTCAAAGGCAATGATTCGGCCCACAGCTGGCCGTCGTCCTGATAATTGAAATAATCCAAGGTGTTCTTCCCTGTCGTCGTTGGTTATTGATTTTGCGTCGGTTGTTCGTCCGGATAATGCAGGGGCCCTTGTTGGCCACAGCCGGTCAGTGTCATGATGCCAGTGAACATCAGTAAAATGACGAGTTTTCGCATAGTGAATGCCAGTGATTATCGAGTCAATGCCCTCTATAATCGCATCACAACCATGAAAAGCAATAGGATGTAACGGGATGAACACAACGGAATATCATCAGTTGGTCGATTTACAAATGCAGGCCATTGAAGAAGGTATCGATGACTCAGGCGCCGACATCGATTATGAGAGCGTTGGCAACGTAATGACGCTGGAGTTCGATGATGGCAGCCAAATCATCATTAACCGCCAAGAGCCGATGCAAGAAATCTGGCTCGCGTCGAAAAGTGGTGGATTCCACTTTGCCCTCAAAGACGGCGAATGGACCTGCAGCAAAACGGGACTTGTGTTGATGGATCTGGTGCAGCAAGAGTGCAGCAAGCACGCAGGCGAACCTGTTTCTTGGTGATCTTAATGGACAATCGACACAGCGCGAGCCCCACGGGCCGCGCTCGTTGACTATTTAAACGACGCTACCTGACCGGCTAATCCCTGATGTGGCGGCTGTCGCGGCGGCTGCCATTGTGGATCGCATTTAAAGGGCAAGGCTTGGGTTTCACCCTGCTCATCAGTCACGATTTGATAAAACTGCGGCAAGTTAAAGTTGATAAAATTGGCACTGTAGCTGTAGCGGTCATGAGAAGAGGTATAGAAACGGTTTACCCCTTGCACCATCTCAGTTTTGTCCCCGCTACACTGACGATACACTTCCACCCGATTGTTTTCGTCGAGAATATACAGGTTGTAACCATTGGTACAATCTTCAAAGAAAAACTGCACCAAGCCTTCACTGGCGTAGGCATCAACCACTTCAGGCGGATGCACATCTTGTGGGTTGTCGACCACCATCACCGGCGTGCCGTTGACCTTGTTGGTGGAAATACAGCGATAAAAATCAACCGAGTTTTCTAACCGCTGTACTGACACGCCTCGACGTTCGAAAAACAAACCATGAGTCTGCTTACCGATGCGTAAGGCTTTAAATCGGCGGCGCTTTTCCTTTTCAATTGGTTTTAAGCGCAATTCAATGCACTCAGCGACCAATTGATAGACCAGATTACGAATTAAGCCACGCATCTTGCTTGAGTAGCAGAACACGTCCACAGACTCTGGGGGCAGCGCATCTTGGTGCATTTTGCCCAGCATGGTTTTCAATGCTTCCAAAATGGCATCATCGCCACGGTAATTCAGGGTCCGAACTTCATTCCACGAGTTGCGATAAACGAGATCGACACTCCCCACCAAACAGGTTTGTTCGGGGCCGTAGCTGAAAATATCACTGTTTTTGAAGTCAAAACGCATCGACGGTTTTTTGTATGCCGATGTTGGATCTTGCTCCAAATTGACAAACAACGCGAGCTGGCGAATTTCACACGGACTCGACAGCGCATCCAGTGTCGGGCGCGGTGGACGCAATGAGAAGGTGTTACGCATGTCACTGACTAGCTGATACAAGGTATCGATATCAACATCGGCATCGCGCACCACGGTATCCAGGCGGGTTGACTCGGTCAGCAACCCATTAAAAAACGCCCACGCCACCAGCTTGGATAAATAAGCATTGTGCTCTAGCGGCGCGCGACCAATGATATCGACCGGATCAAGCGAGTGCTTATACAAATACCAACCCGGCGCATTGGTGCGCCCTTCCGAGACCTGAATAAAGGTGAGATCCGATTCATGTAAATCCGGCGAAATTTGCGGATTCAATAAGGTCACTTTACCCGGCAATTCTTCAAAGGCGGCATACAGTTTACGCGCGAGAATACTGATGTCTTGCGGGCTAATCGCGGACGTAATATCGTTGCGGCGGGCAAAGCGGATCAGGTTCCGATAGCTTTGCATCAAGGCGTCAAGCAGCTCGTTGTGCGCGTATTTTACCTCCTCGACTTTCCAGTAACGGCGGTTGTCGAGGTAGGCCAGCGCCTGTTCATCCCAGCCCCACTCACGGGTTAGCAATCGCAACACATCACGACGCCATGCGACCGAGCCAGTCGACGGCGCTTGCGTCAATTTCTCATGGGTTTTTAGATAAAAACAACGACGTACAAGGTCGAGACGACGGGTGTCACCAATGGATTCCAAATAACGGGTGACTTTTTCCAGCATCAAATAATAGGCGTCGGACTGATACACATCGACCCAACCGGCATAGAAACGGCGTTTGCCATCCACACTCAGAAGCTGGGTGCCGGGATACTGCCATGAGTAGGCTTCGAGCAAAATCGCTTTGAGCACCGACTTATACGGTGAATCAATGCTTTTATACAGTTGCCACAAGCTTGAGCCAAAATATTCTTCGGCTGGGATGGTCGGTAGACCACCAAAGTCGACCCAATCACGACGGTCAAGGCCATGGTCAGCGACCAGCGTATCCACATAGTCCTCGTAGCACGCTTCCATCTCTGGTGGCACCATGTACCACAACAGTTTTTGGCCGGCGAGTCGCATTGAGGAGCGATAAAACTCATCCAGCAAAAGAAAATGCTGACTGGTGCCACAGTTGTCACTGGTCATCGCCTGTGACAAGTGGTGGCGAAAACGGCCCTCACAGACCACAAAAAAGTTCGCTTCTACCCCTTGGTTTAGGGCCCACTCTGAAATGGCGGTGCACTTGGCATCCAGCATCTCGCGCTGCGCCGCGCTGACGGAGGCATCCACACACACCCAAATATCGAGGTCACTGGTCAAGCTTTGCCCCATGGACCCGGTGCTGCCCATGGTATACATGCCTTTAATAGGCAGACGCTGATCGTGCTCAAAACGCGCAGTTAGAGAGGAGAAACGGGTGTCTGTGTGGATCAGGCAATCGGAGACAAACTGACGTTGTGTCTCATCAAGCTCGTAATCGGCAATGCCAAAGGGCACGCTGTCGTCAAAAAACCCCGGTAAAGCCGGATGGTTTAGGTGTAAAAGCACTGGCAGCACATCGAAAACCGCTTGAGCCTGTCGGCTCATGGCTGACCGCGCGCGATCCATTCTCACACGGTTAAACGCCTCGATGCGTTCAGTTTGCTGTTCAACGTATGTTTGCAAGGCAATCATCCAGATTCGTTGACATCCCGGTCAACAGGTCGACGTTACTGTCTTCACCGTATCCGCCCAATTGCAGATAACAAAACGTGATCAATGTAACACTCTAGACAACTCGGGTAAAGCCAATAACCCCGATGCCTGTGTGGTGGTATCTATGCCGCACTATAGGCGATTTTTGAGACCAACATCAATCTTTTTCGCTCTACAACCTTAGTCGTAGACCAGCAAAAATGCCGTCTTTCCAAGTAACAATTTGCTGTAATAATAAGCGATTGATCACATTTTTTCACCTATATCGCGACCAGCACGCCATAAATGCGCAAACGCGTTAGGAGAGATTACGTCCAGCGCAGCGCCAATGATAGGATGGGCGCCATTGTGTAAGAAGGAAAGTAAATCATGTATTCAACCCCCGTACGCATTGCGACACGCAAAAGCCCTCTGGCCTTGTGGCAGGCGGAGTTTGTTAAAGCGGCTCTTGAGCAGTCACACCCAGGTTTATCCGTCGAGCTGGTGCCGATGGTCACAAAAGGTGACGTGATTCTGGACACACCGCTCGCCAAGATTGGCGGTAAAGGGTTGTTTATTAAAGAGCTCGAGCAAGCCATGCTCAACGGTCGTGCCGATATCGCCGTGCACTCGATGAAAGACGTCCCGGTCGAATTCCCTGAAGGACTGGGGCTGGTCACCATTTGTGAACGTGGCGACCCGCGTGACGCCTTTGTCTCTAATCATTACGACAGCATTGATGCATTGCCCGAAGGGGCGGTGGTAGGCACCTCCAGCTTGCGTCGAGAATCCCAACTTCGTGAGCGCCGCCCCGACTTGGTGGTCAATACATTGCGCGGCAATGTCGGCACGCGTCTCGGTAAACTCGACGATGGCCAATATGACGCCATCATCCTCGCAGCAGCTGGGTTAAAACGACTGGGCTTGCACGATCGCATTCGCAGCGAAATCCCGCCAGAAGTGATCTTACCCGCGGTTGGCCAAGGTGCCGTAGGGATTGAATGTCGATTGGATGATGAACGTATTCGTACCTTGTTGGCCCCGCTGTCTGACGCCAACACCACTCAACGCGTATTGTGCGAACGCGCGATGAACAATCGCCTTGAAGGCGGCTGTCAGGTGCCGATTGGCAGTTATTCAGAAATCCAAGGCGACAAAATCTGGCTACGTGCCTTAGTCGGTGAGCCCGATGGCTCTACCATTCTGCGCGGCGAAATTACAGGACCGCTCGAAAAAGGAGAACAACTCGGCACCGATCTCGCCGAGCAACTGCTCGCCCAAGGCGCACGTCAAATCTTGGATAAGCTTTATCAAGACGACGCATGACCATTGTTGTTGTTCGCCCCGAGCCGGATTGCAGCCAATTAGTCGACCAGCTTGCCCAACACAAGCTGGCGGCCTTGCCTTGCCCACTGGTTAGCTTTGCGCCGGGGCGAGGTTTACCGTCACTGCCCGCGCTACTTTCCTCTCTCCCCGCTGGCAGTGTGTTAGTGGCCGTTAGCCCCCGCGCGGTCGCATTTACCCATCAAGCCCTTCAGCAACAGGGGATGGCGTGGCCGCGTCATTGTCATTATGTGGCCGTCGGTCAGCGCACGGCCAACGAATGGCAGCAGGTTGCCAACCAGCCAGTACAGTATCCTACCCGAGAAGACAGCGAAGGCATGCTCTCATTGGCGCCTTTTAACGTGATAAAAGGGAAGCAGGTGGTCATTCTTCGCGGAGAGAGCGGACGCGATATGATGGGGCAAACCTTGCAGTCGCAAGGCGGGCAAGTTCACTATTGCGAGGCCTATCTACGACAATGGGCGATTGAGCCTTTAGTATCGCAAGTAGTAAGCTGGCCACAATACACGATTACCACCGTGGTGGTAACCAGTGGTCAACAATTAGCCCACTTTGATCAACTTATCACACTGAGCGGACAGCACTGGCTGCGCCAATGCCGTATACTGGTGCCCAGTAAAAGGATTCAAGATCAAGCGACTGCGCTCGGTTTTGACACGATTACGACCGTTGACAGCGTGGCCAATGACGCACTGGTTTACACGCTGCTGAGGTTAAGAAAAACGGGACTTTCGGATGACTGACAACAAAAACACCGACACCAAGCAAAGCAAGGCCACGACTCCCTCTTCACCAGATACGCACGCCTCGCACAATAAAACGGCGCCTAATAAGCCTAAACCAGCCACACGCAGCCGAGGTGGACTAATATTAGGTGCAGTTGCCATCGCCATCGCGCTAGGGTCGAGTGGTTGGCTTTTCTACCACGGCCATCAACAAGCCACCGTGCTGCAAAATACGCTATCCGCGCAGCAAGCGCAGATTGCACGCCTTGAGCAAGCCCTAAATGACCAGCAACAGGCGGCAGCAAAAGCGCGCGCGCAAGTGATTGATGACACCCAAACACGCTTAGCGCAACAAGACAATACCTTGAAGAGCTTGCAAAAAGCGGTAGCCGAAGTGAAAGGACGCCGTCCGAATGACTGGCTGCTTGCCGAAGCGGATTACCTAATTCGTATGGCCGGACGCAAGATTTGGCTCGAGCATGACGCGCAAAGCGCCACCGCGCTGATGGAAGCGGCCGACCATCGCATTGCCCAGCTCAACGATCCTTCTTTGATGCCTATTCGTCAGGCCATGGCCGACGACATTACGGCGCTAAAAGCAGTAAAACGTATTGATCGCGACGGCATCGTGCTGCGTTTAACCAGTATGCAACAGCAGGTCGAAACCTTACCGCTTGCCAATGCGGTGATCCCTGACGCGATTGAAACCGAGAAGCCGGTGGTGAGCGAATCGGTCAATGACTGGCAAACCAACCTCACTACCTCCGTGAAAGACTTTGTCGATAACTTTGTTACCTACCGCAAACGTGATGGCAATGTTGTCCCGCTGCTGTCGCCAACACAAAGCTACTATCTGCAAGAGAACGTCAAGAACAAGCTCGATCAAGCGATGCGCGCGGTCTATCAAAGCAATGATGCCTTGTATCATGAGGCCTTGGGTATGGCCAAAGATTGGACACTACGGTTTTATAACCAAGATGCGACTGTGACGGAACGCTTTGTCGAGCAAATCGATGCACTCGACCAGCAAAGAATCGGCATCGATTTACCTAACAAGCTAAAAAGCCAAGCCTTGGTCAGTGATGAAATCGACACCCGACTGCGTCGAGACATCGCGCCACTCACAGGAGGTCAGTCATGATTAAACTCCTACTGCTTGTCTTAGCGCTGGTTGCCGGTCTGCTCGTCGGTCCGGAGCTTGCTGGTCAACAAGGGTATGTACTGATCTCTGCCGCCGAGCAGACACTTGAAATGAGTGTGACGACCTTGATTATCCTCATTGTTGGATTGATTGGGGTGTTATGGCTGCTCGAGTGGGTGCTGCGCAAGCTGCTCTCGCTCAGTAGCACCGCGAGCGGTTGGTTATCAGGACGTAAACAACGCAAAGCACGCAAACAAACCCAAACGGGATTGATGAAATTACG
The DNA here is from genome assembly GCF_001995345.1 of Salinivibrio sp. IB872. Lineage (NCBI taxonomy): Bacteria > Pseudomonadati > Pseudomonadota > Gammaproteobacteria > Vibrionales > Vibrionaceae > Salinivibrio > Salinivibrio sp. IB872. The sequence continues at coordinate 66,647 of NZ_MUFO01000010.1, forward strand.
CGAAGGCGAATGGAAGCAAGCGGAGAAGCTATTAGCAAAAGCTCGTCCTTTCAGTGACGCGCCCATGCATAATTTACTGGCCGCTGCAGAAGCGGCGCAGCAGCGTCAAGATCTTCATGCCAGGGATCAGTATCTCCAACAAGCCGCTGACCTTAACGCCAACAGCTTGGCACTTGCCCTGACCCGTGCACAACTACACAGCCAAAGCGGTCAGTACGAAGAAGCACTGGCGTCGTTGCGTGCCATTAAGCGCCAGCATCCTCGAAACCCGGTGATGCTATCCCTGCTTAAAGACACCTATATTCAACTGGAAGATTGGTCGGCGTTATTGAATTTGCTGCCCACACTGAAGAAGGCTCAGCTTCTAGATGGGACGCAATTGGAAGCACTCAGTGAGCGTGCGGAACTCGGTGTCATGGCACACATTGCCAGCCAACAAGGCACTGAGGGGCTGCTAACCCACTGGAATCGACTCTCGAAAACCAAACGCAGCCAACCCGCTCTATTGGTGGGGCTGGTACGCCACTTAGTGGCGCGCAACGCGGACTCTGAAGCCTATATTCTACTGCGAGAAGCCTTGAAAAAACGTCCGGAAGACAGCCTGATTGCGCTGCTCCCCAGCTTAAAGCTGCCTGACATTCATCCCGCCGTGGTCATGCTCGAAGAGCTCCTCAGGTACGACTCTCGTAATCCTGTCACCCATAGCGCGTTAGGACAGTTGCTGATGCAACAAGGGAAATGGCAAGACGCACGTAGCCACTTTGAGAAAGCCCTCGAGTATCGTGCGGACGTGACCGACTACGCATATCTCGCCGACGTGTTGGATAAGCTCAATCAGGGAAAAGCGGCCAGCGATGTCTCTCGCACCGCACTCAAACTTGCGCTACCCGAGCAACCGCCTGCCGCTTAATCGTGGAAAATGAGACACAAGCAAACGAAAACGCCCCGCTTCAAGCGGGCGTTTGTTATTCTTCATCCGAGCGTCAACGCTTTTTGCACAATACGTTTAACGCCGCATCGGCATTACGTGTCACCACTTTCCCAGTGCGGGCATCCACGCCCATTGCTCCTTGCACCCAATAAGGTAAACGCATAGGCAACTGATCGGTGGCCTTAGATACCGCGGTCAAATCAGCTTGGCTTGCCAGCATCATGCCCTCTTTTTGGCACCGTGCCATCGCGCCTGCATAGTCAATACGCAACCAATTGATATCCTTTTCCACATATTGCTGATCGCCGGCTTCCGGCTCAGGCAAACCAAAATGATTCAGGTTAATGGTGGACGCGCTCGCTGGCATGGTTGATTTTGCCATCGTCGATGATGACGTCACAGACTTCGCCTGCGTCGCTAAAGGGGGTAAACGAATCACGGCCGGTTCCGATAATGGCTGGCGTGTTTGACGCATAACAGCCTTTTGGGTGGGTCCGAACTGGCGCACACGCTGTAACACCAAACGCGCCACGTCAGGGTTATCATATGGACCAATCAGGCAGCGCCCGCGCCCATCACGGAGATGCACCTGAAATGGCAAGTCTGGCAACCCTTGACGCAGCGACTGGAAAAATGCGCGCGATGGCACACCTTCCGTTGCCCCACACTGGATCCAAAACGCATGGCTATTTGGGTCAAGCGCTTGGTTGCCCCACAATCCTTCACCAATATCGCACTGCTCACCAATAATGGGCCAGCCTTGTTGGTGGTCAATCACCGCACACGGCGTTTGCGCCGCATTCACTGGCGCACTGATCGCCCATGTTGCTACGGCACTCACCGCAAGACGTCGCAACCACCTCATGATTTGCTCTCCTGAAAACCGAATGTTGTCAGCTTAAGCAAAGTGACGCGGCGACTCAAGCGAGCGCTGCTCAGCCTGTTAGCTTCCAACAAAAATGGCTGCAAACGCAGCCATTTTATTCACCCTTTATAGATTTTGGGATTGAAGACATCCCGCAGCCAATCACCCAGTAAGTTGATAACTAGTACCAAAAAGACCAGTACGATGCCAGGAAAGGCGGTGATCCACCACGACCCCGAGAAGATATAGTTAAATCCGATACTGATCAGTGAGCCCAAAGACGGCTGATCGACCGGCATGCCCAAACCCAAAAAGGATAGCGCCGCTTCCGACATAATCGCATTAGCGACCTGCACCGTCGAAATCACCAAAATGGGCGAAAGACAGTTGGGCAAAATATGGCGGAACATAATCCGCGGGGAACGAAAACCCATCACTCGCGCCGCTTCGACGTACTCTTTCTTCTTTTCAGCAAGCACAGATGCTCGAATGGTGCGGGCATACTGTGGCCATTCCGCCACCCCGATAATCACCACCAGCATTAAGATCGCATATTGACTGTAAAACTCACTGCCAAAGCTGGCTTTAAAAATGGCCGAGACAATGATCGCCACCATCATGGTCGAGAACGATAACTGAATATCGGCAATTCGCATGAAAAAGCTGTCAATTCGTCCACCAAAATAGCCCGCACTGAGCCCAATCACAGTACCCAATAGAAGCTGCAAACCGACCGCACACAAACCAATGGTCAGGGAGATACGCAGACCATAAATCATGGTCGATAAAATATCGCGCCCTTGGTTATCCGTTCCTAACAGGAAACGCGGATCGCTCCACTCCATCCATGCCGGGGGTAATTCTGAGTCCATAATATCAATCATGGTCAGATCGTAAGGATTGGTCGGCGCAATAAGCGGGGCAAATAGCGCCAACAAGACGAACAGGACAAAGACGGTAAAACTCGCCATCGCGACTTTGWCACGCTTAAAGTGATAGAGAAAATCTGAGGCTAAAAAGCGCTGCCAACGGTTTGGCTGAGTGGTTGTTTGTGTCATTGCCTATGCCTCCTTGCCAGTAAGATTGACCGTTGGGTTGATAAGGCCATAGAGCAGATCAACAAAGGTATTCGTGACCACAAATATCAAGCCGACAAAAATTACATAAGCGGTGATCAGTGGCGTATCCACACGGTTAATCGCTTCAAGGAAGAGAAACCCCGTGCCCGGCCATTGGAAGACAGTTTCCGTCAAAATGGTATAGGCAATCATGGTACCAATTTGTACCCCACCGACGGTGACAACGGGCAACATGGTATTTTTCAACGCGTGCTGGTAGTACACCTTTTTCTGTGGCAAGCCTTTGGCACGCGCAAACTTCACGTATTCAGTGCCAAGCGCTTCCAGCATTTCAGAGCGCACTAAGCGAATAAACAGCGGTAACATGATCGATGCCAGCGAGACCGCGGGCAGCACCAAGTGCGCCAAGCCATCCAAGGTGAAAAAGCCGGACTCCCAACCAAGCCAATTGGCCGTTTCACCTCGCCCATACGACGGCAACCAACCTAACTCAATCGAGAACACATACATCAACATGATGGCGGTTAAGAAAACAGGTATCGAGATCCCCACAATACTGAAGCCCATGATGACTTTGGTGAGAATGCTATTGGGATGAATGGCAGAATACACCCCAAGTGGGATCGACACGACAACGATAATTAACGCCGCCCCAGCGACGAGCTCCAGTGTCGCTACCAGCTTATCTAAAATCACGTCCACCACGGGACGTTTAAAGAAGTACGAATTTCCCAAGTCGCCCTGTACCGCTTTTCCGATAAAACGGGTGTACTTGGTAATAAAGGGATCGTTAAGTCCCATCTCATCGCGCAGCGCGTTACGCTCCGCTTCTGATACTGATTGCCCCACCAGCTCCCGCAAGGGGTCGCCGAGGTTGTCCTGGATAGCAAACGCCACCAGACTGATCACAAACATCACTACCAGTGCCTGAACCAGACGTTTGACTAAAAACGTTACCATGTTTGCCTCTAAGCGATTGGAGATGAAGGGGCCTTATCAGGCCCCCTTTTACACCCTTACTCGACGACCAAATCGCCGAAATAAGGGAAGTTCATACCGTTAACAATCGGTTTGATGTTGACGTTATTTTTGGCGGCCCATGATGGATCCTGCCAGTGCAGAGGAAGGAAAGCAGCGTCGTCATACAGGATCTTCTCGACTTTTTGCAGCATGGCACTGCGCTTCTCGAGATCGGTCTCAGAGTTCGCCGCCGTGACCAGTTTGTCGACTTCACTGTTTGAGTAGTGACCACAGTTGTACTGGCCCTTACCTGTGTCCGCATTGCGGGTCATGGTCAAGAACTCGGTAAAGTTGGCGGAGTCCTCGGTATCTGGGTGCCAGCCGATCATTTGCATACCCGCTTCACACTTATCAAACTCTGGCCAGTATTGCGCTTTTGGCATGGTTTGCAGATCGACCTTAATCCCAATCTTCGCCATCATCGCCGCAACCGCTTGAGCGATTTTTTCATCGTTCACATAACGGTTATTCGGCGCAATCATGGTGATCGAGAAGCCATCTGGGTAACCCGCCTCTTCCATCAGCTTTTTCGCTTTGGCCAAGTCATAACGCGGCTCTAGATCAGCATTGTAGCCTGCATACCCGACGGGGCTTTGCTGGCTAGCTGGCGTGGCGGCACCTTTCATGATTTTTTGCGCGATACCTTCGTTATTGACCGCATAAGCAACCGCTTGACGAACACGCGGGTCTTTAAACTCATCAACAACACTTTGGTTCATTTGGAAAGTGATCACGCGCGTCCCTGGCATGGTCACCAACTGCAAGTTATCAGAGCGTTCGATACGGCGGTAATCATTCGGTGACACCGGCGCAATCATATCCACATCACCTGACAACAAGGCAGCGACGCGGGTGGCGTCTTCTTTAATTGGGCGTAAGGTGATGTTGTCGACATTACCTTCGCTTTCTTTGTCCCAGTAGTTTTCGTTGCGCTTAAATTCCACGACAACGCCTTGCTCACGCTCGGCAACCACGTAAGGACCGGTCCCTGACAGGTGTGTTGACGCATAGGTTGAGCCATTTTTCTTCAGCTCTGCTTTGTCACGCCCGTCTTCGGTTTTACCACTGTAGTATTTGCTGTCCATCGGGAAGACATAGGTCATCACGTTTTCAACCAATGGGTAGGTGCCATCCGTGATCACGTCTACCGTATGCGCATCGACTTTTTTAATATCAACAATCGGGGTGAAGATCCCTTTGAAGTCTGGCGAGGATTTGAGGCGCTTGAACGTCCAAACGACATCATCAGCAGTAAATGGGTTACCAGAGTGGAACGTCACACCTTCACGCAAATTAAAGCGCACCGTTTTGTTATCCATGCGCTCCCAAGAGGTCGCGAGGCGTGGCTCAAAGTCCATCTCTTGGGTGAAACGGACTAGCGGATCAAAGACCATATGAGAAAGCTGCAACGTGCCACCAGACAGTTGCTCATGCGGGTCAAGTGAGACAGGATCCGCATCGTAAGCAATGGTGATATCCGCCGCGGCTGCGCTAAAGCTTAGGCCTGCGGCCATCAGCGCCACGGCAATCTTGCTCTTCATTGTTTTCATTTGCATAGCTCCTTTATGCGTAGGGGAGTGTCCCCTGCTGTGTTTGCATCGGTAATCAATTGCGGCCATCTGGCCGCGACGGCACAGGCTAACTATGCCGTTTGCAAACCTTCCGTGCTCATTCCCTTAAATTCCGGCATCAATGAAATCAGCTTGCGGCTGTATTCATGCTGAGGATCGGTAAATAGTTGCTCGGTCGGTGCCACTTCCAACAGCTGACCCTTGCGCATCACACCAATGCGATCACACATTTGTCGAATAACTGGCAAATCGTGACTGATAAACAGCATGGTGAGATTGAGCTCGTCTTGTAGGTCTTTAAGCAGGTTTAGAATTTGGGCCTGCACCGACACATCCAGCGCCGACGTAGGTTCATCACAAATCAATAAGCGCGGGCGCGTTGCCAGTGCGCGGGCAATTGAAATCCGCTGACGTTGACCACCAGAGAACTCGTGAGGGTATTTGATCCCCGCGCCACGTCCTAATCCAACATGATCCAATAAATCCCCCACGATCTGACGGATCTGAGACTCATTGTCTGCCAAGCGGTGGAAGCGAATAGGCTCAGCGATAATGTCATAGATTTTCATCCGCGGATTCATTGACGAATAAGGGTTCTGAAACACCATCTGCATTTGACGACGAATCGGCCGTCGCGCCCGTTCGCTCTTAATCGCGGTGAGATCAATGCCTTCAAAAATGATTTGTCCGGTATTGGGCGGATACAGTCCCGTAATCGCACGGGCAATGGTCGACTTACCCGATCCTGACTCGCCCACCAGCCCGAAGGTTTCACCTTCGACAATATCGAAGCTGACATGATCAGACGCTTGAACATATTCGCGACGGCTGGCAAATAACGAATCTTTGGTAACAAAACGCAGCGATACGTCTTTGACTTGCAATAACGGCCCGGTATAAGCGCGCTGATCTTGGCTTTGCCCCAACCAATGGTTTTTAATATCCAGCTCGACGGTTTCGCCAGCTTCTTCGATATAGTTAACCAGTGGAAAGCGATCAAGCTTGATATCTGAGCGTGGTACCGCTGAAATCAGACTTTGCGTGTAAGGATGTTGTGGCTCACCGAGTACTTGTTGGGTGGTGCCAATTTCCACCAAATCACCGCGATACATCACTGCAACGCGATCAGTGACATTCGCGACCACACCCATATCATGGGTCACCAACATACAGCCGACGTTTTTCTGCTGACACAAGTCACGGATGAGTGTCAGGATTTGGTCCTGTATTGAGACGTCCAATGCAGTCGTGGGCTCATCGGCAATGATTAAATCGGGCTCACCGGCTAGGGCGATAGCAATCACCACACGCTGACGCATTCCGCCAGAGAATTGGTGGGGGTACTGTTTAATGCGGATTTCTGGATCTGGAATCCCCACTTGCTCCATCAAGGTCAACGCCCGCTGATAGGCTTGCTGCTGAGTCACATTTAAATTGGTATGAATGGTTTCAGTCAGCTGTTGCTCCACCGTGAACAGTGGATTTAACGATGTCATGGGGTCTTGGAAGATAAAGCCAATCTTATCCCCGCGAACCTTGCGCATCTCATTGGGTGTCAGACCAGAAATCTTTTTGCCGTCGAGGTACACATCGCCGTTGGCTATCCGTCCCGGAGGGCTCAGTAAGTCAATCACCGCGTTACCAACCGTCGACTTACCCGCGCCGGACTCACCGACCACACCAACGATCTCGCCGCGTTCAATGGTAAATGACAGTGATTTCACTGCCGCATGAACGCCATGACGAGACGGATACTCTATTCGTAGGTTATTTACTTCTAGCAGTGCCATTTATCATCCTTGGCATCGTCGAATGTGACGATGTACTCCTTGTCCAGACTGAGCCCTGTTCAACCGATACCCAGTAAAAAATAGGGGGATTCCAATCTGGCAAACATTTCACAAAAAATCAACAACACAGCAGGATATGCCATAATCCTGCTTAAAGGTCGAATAATCATTCACAGCCATTCTCTGTAAATTCACACCAAAAGATACAAAACACATTTCATATCAGTGAAATACAGATTCATTACCGTGTCACAGTTGTAAAACAAATTACGCATAAGATAAAGCCTAACCTGTTAACACTCATAAAACACTGCCAGTGCTTTACGCTGATATTAACGGCATAAATTGTTATCTATTTTATCAATAATAAGAATGGCAGTGTTTTACCCTGTATAATCTTAGGTATAGCAGCAGTATCGCGTAGCCGCTGATATCGGGCAGATTCAGGGTTTTTTCTGTGTGGGATTCTTGATTAAGCTCTAATTTCTGACTTTTTCTTCATGAAGCCGCATCATCGCGACAAAAAATAAATAGGCAGGCAAGGTGGGTTAATCAGACAGGCATCAACACAGACCCACCTATCATGATAAGCAGACCTAGAAACGAAAAAACCCCAGCCGTTAGGCTAGGGTTTATAATAGTGGTCGGTGAAGAGGGATTCGAACCCCCGACCCTCTGGTCCCAAACCAGATGCGCTACCAAACTGCGCTATTCACCGACATTTTCGCTTTTAGCGAGAATAATGGGGTGGCTGACGGGACTTGAACCCGCGACAACTGGAATCACAATCCAGGGCTCTACCAACTGAGCTACAGCCACCACTGATTTTTTGCCATCTATTTCTATCCCGGAATGGCGCGCCCGACAGGATTTGAACCTGTGACCTTTGGCTCCGGAGGCCAACGCTCTATCCAACTGAGCTACGGGCGCTTGCCCCGTTGGCGGTGACGAATATTACGGATATCGTTACCAGCCGTCTAGCACTTTTTTTAATTTTTTTACTGACTGGTCTCTTTTTGGACAAATTGCGTAAAAGTCGTCAGTTAGGTCTCTACTATAACGGTTTAACGTAACAATCTAAAGCGCTATAATCACCTAATCTTTACACGGGGTTAACCTACCCTGTTTGGGTGAGCCCGTAGAGAAATATGAATGTCGCGGCCGAATCACGTCTTCATTGATTCACCCTTTGAGGTTGGCGACAAAATAAGACGAAAAAGGCGTAAGCCACCAGTAATGTGGGAGTGTCATTGTGAGCGCAAAGGGAAAGAGTCTACGTCATATCATGGTTGCCTCTGTGGCTGCCTTCATGTTTGCTTCAGCCGCACAGGCGCTTGAAGTCTCAGAGAGTGAAAAATCCGCCATTGCCGAGCGCATTGCCCCAGTTGGTGATGTATACCTTGACGGCCAAGCCCCGGTCGAAACGGCTGCCGCTGAACCGACGGGTCCGCGTACCGGCGATCAGGTTTATAATACCTACTGCACTGCGTGTCACAGCACAGGCGCAGCAGGCGCACCAAAAACCGGTGACGCCGCCGCTTGGGGGCCTCGTGTCGACAAAGGCATGGAAACCCTCACCAAACACGCTATCAACGGCTTTAATGCGATGCCTGCCAAAGGCACCTGTATGGACTGCTCTGACGACGAGATCGTTGCCGCGATTGAGCACATGCTAGACGCGCTCTAAGACGGAATGGTTGTTGCGTTCGACTGAGTAATAAAAGGCGCCGTATCAACGGCGCTTCAGATTGCTGACGAACCCCGCCTTTTTAGGCGGGGTTCTTTTTGATAAGCGGCCGTAGGCCGCGATCGCGATATTTTTTGTTAGAGAGTGGTCGTTACCGACCAACGCCTAAATTGGCGGATAGAAGCCAGTATTTGCCTTATATCCGCCATGTTAAAGCCACATTTTCTTAGATAGCTCACCACTAACGCTAT